>NZ_JBRRCR010000002.1:0-146758 GCF_056759115.1 Stenotrophomonas sp. STEN087
TGTGTGCCTGGGGGGGTGCGTGGGGGGTCATCTTTTAACTGGGCCCCCCGGGCCCTGCCCGGGCCTCCCAGGGGTTTGGGGCCCCCCCCCGGGTCTGGCCCGGCCGCTACCGCTTTGCCGGTCATGGCCGGAAAACAGCGTTCGCCGCCACCGTGACCTCCCACCCATGCGCGGCACTGAACGGCTGTTAAGCTCCGAGGCTGATTCCCTTCCCGGAGCTGTCCATGCGTCGCCGCGTCCTTGCCATCGCATCCTCCCTCGCCCTGCTGGCCGCGCCGGCCTTTGCGGCGCCGCGCACCACCACCCTGCCCCCGGCCTCGCTGGCCACGGCCGCCCAGCTGCGCGACCAGGCGCTGGCCGATGACACCGGCTGGAAGGTGGTCGAATCGCTGACCACCGAGATCGGCCCGCGCATCGCTGGCGGCGAAGCCGATGCCCGCGCCGTGGCCTGGGCCGAAGCCAAGTTCAAGGCACTCGGTTTCGACAAGGTATGGAAGGAACCGGTGACCTTCCCCAAGTGGGAACGCCGCAGTGAACACGCCGCCGTGACCGGCAAGCACCAGCAGCCGCTGCAGATCACCGCGCTGGGTGGCAGCCCGGGCGGCAGCGTCGAAGCCGAAGTCGTTCGCTTTGCCGACCTCGCCGCGCTGAAGGCTGCGCCGGAAGGCTCGCTGAAGGGCAAGATCGCCTTCGTCGATTACCAGATGCTGCCGTTCCGCGATGGCCGTGATTACGGCCGTGGCGGCGCGATTCGCAGCAAGGGCCCGTCCGAGGCGATCCGCAAGGGTGCGGTCGGCTTCCTGATGCGCTCGGCCGGGACCGATTCGCACCGCGTGCCGCACACCGGCATCACCCGTTACGACGACGGCCTGACCCCGGTGCCGTCGGCTGCGCTGTCGGTGCCTGATGCCGACCAGCTGGCGCGCTTGGTGGCACGCGGCAGCACCACCGTGAAGGTGACCCTGGACTGCGGCTGGGATGGCACCGCCACTTCGTACAACGTCATCGGTGAAATCACCGGGCGCAGCCTGCCGAAGGAAGTAGTGGTGATCGGTGGTCACCTCGATTCCTGGGACCTGGGCACCGGCGCCATCGATGACGGCGCGGGCGTGGGCATCACCATGGCCGCCGGCCACCTCATCGGCCAGCTCAAGCAGGCGCCCAAGCGCACCATCCGCGTGGTCGCCTTTGCCAACGAAGAACAGGGCCTGTACGGCGGCAAGGCCTACGCCGAAGCCCATGCCAAGGACGTGGCGCGCCACCAGCTGGCCGCCGAGAGCGATTTCGGTGCCGGCCGCATCTACGCGTTCAACACCGGATCGCCGAACCCGGAAGGTTCGCGCGAAGCCACCGCGCAGATTGCTGAAGTGATGAAGCCGCTGGGCATCGAGTACATGGCCGACAAGGGCGGCCCGGGCCCGGACGTCGGCCCGCTGGCCGCCAAGGGCGGCGCGTGGGCATGGCTGGCGCAGGACGGCTCGGACTACTTCGACCTGCACCACACCGCTGACGACACCCTGGACAAGATCGACCCGAAGGCGCTTGCGCAGAACGTGGCCGCCTACACCGTGTTCGCCTACCTGGCGGCCGAGGCCGATGGCAGCTTCGGCAGTGAAGCCAAGGCGACCACGCCGCCGAACGAGTGATGCGGTGATGTGGTTGGGGTCAGAGCCCTCGCATGCGCGAGGGATCCGACCCCGGTCGCGGTGAAGTCACGGGGTCAGACCCCTCGCTTTGGGCGAGGGCTCTGACCCCGCTTTCGTTCAGCTCTCCCAGACCCGTGTGTTGCGCACGCCGATCGTCTGCGGATTGAACAGAGGATCACGCTGCCTGCGCTTCTGCTGCTCGTAATCACGCAGTGCCGCCAGAGCGGGCCGTTGCAGCAACAGGATGGCGATGATGTTCAACCAGCTCATCATGCCCACGCCGATATCGCCCAGTGCCCAGGCCACCGTTGCGGTGTTGACCGCCGAATAGCCGGTGGCGGCCAGGAACAGCAGCTGGAAACCGGTGACGGTCACGCGTCCGGGACGATCGCGGCACAGGTAGCTGACGTTGGTTTCGGCCATGTAATACAGCGCCAGGATCGTGGTGAACGCGAACGGCAGGATCGCCAGCGCGACGAACGACTTGCCGAAGCCCGGCAGCGCCGATTCCACCGCATGCTGCACGAAGCGAGGACCGGCCTCGACACCCGGCAGGTTGGCCAGCAGCAGGCGCGCCTCGTCGGGCACACCGTTCACGGCCGGGTCGTAGACGTTGTACAGCCCGGTCGACAGGATCAGGAACGCCGTTGCGCTGCACACCACCATGGTGTCGATGTAGACCGAGAACGACTGCACCAGGCCCTGCTTGACCGGGTGCGAGACTTCCGCCGCCGCAGCCGGATGCGCGCCACTGCCCATGCCCGCCTCGTTGGACAGCACGCCGCGACGCACGCCCCATTGGATGGCGGTACCGATCATCGCGCCGAACGCGGCGTCCACCCCGAACGCGCTGCGCAGCACCAGCGCGAAGACCTCGGGGACCTTGTCCGCGTTGATGACCATGACCACGGCCGCGACCAGCAGATAGGCCACGGCCATGATCGGCACCACCCACTCGGCCACCCGCGCGATGCGGCGCACACCGCCGTACAGCACGGCCGCCAGGATGGCCAGCAGCACCGCCGTAGTGCCCACCACCGGGATGCCCCAGGCCTCGTTAACCGCGCTGGTGATGGCGTTGGACTGCGTGCCCGCCAGCATCGCCCCGGCCAGCACGGTGACCAGCGCGAACAGCACCGCATACCAGCGCTGGCCCAACCCTTTTTCGATGTAGTACGCCGGGCCGCCACGGTACTGGCCGCTGGCATCGCGCTCCTTGTAGATCTGCGCCAGCGTCGATTCGATGAAGGCGCTGGAGGCACCGAGGAAGGCGACGATCCACATCCAGAAAATCGCGCCCGGACCACCGAATGCGATGGCCATGGCGACACCGGCGATGTTGCCGACGCCGACCCGGCTGGACAGGGACAACGACAACGCCTGGAATGGTGAGACGCCCGCGGCGGAGCGCTCGTGGCGGAACATCAGGCGCAGCATGTCCGGCAGCGCGCGCAGCTGGATGAAGCGTGTGCGCACGCTGAAATACAGGCCGGCCAGCAGGCAGAGCACGACCAGCCACGGGCTCCAGATGATGCCCAGCAGGACGTTGACGATCGATTCGATACTCATCATGTGCCAGCCCCTCAGAAGAACACGCCCAGGGCGACCTGGGGGCTGACGATGCGACCGGTGTTGCGGCCGGCCACGGTGAACTCGACGCCGGCGATCAGGCCCAGCGACGGGCTGAAGTGGTACTCGACCGCGGGCGCCAGGGTCAGCGAGCGGCTGGCCGGGCGCAGTTCATTGACATGACGTCCGTTGCCGTCGGCGGTGGGCACGAAGCCGATCAGGCGCTGGCCGGTTTCGCGGCTGGCGGCGACTTCCATCACTCCCACCCAACGGTCGTTGAAGCTGTACTCGCCGGCCACCGAAAACCCCAGCACCGAGCCTCGCGCGATGTGGCCCTGGAAGCCCGCTCCGGTGCCGTAGATGCTGGCGCCGGACAGTGCCGTACGCGCGGGCGCAGGCCCGGCCATCAGCTGCCCGCGCCAGCGCAGTGGTCGTCCGTTCGGCATCCACACCACCTGCTGCACGCCCAGCGCCAGGGTGGTGCGCTGCACGCCATTGCCCTGTGCATCCAGCGGATTGCCGCTGATGCGGTCGTGGCTGCCGGTGCTGAAGCGCTGCGTCAGCGCCAGCGACACCGCGGGCCGGGTGCCATCGGCATTCGGCGCCTGCAGCAGGTACTGCAGGCGGGCGGTGGTATCACCGGCACGGAAGCCGCCGCTTTGCCCGCTGCCGGATTCGGCGCGCGAGGCGCTGAGATTGATCTGGCCCATCAGCCGGTCGCTGAAGCCGTACATCACCGGCATGACCACGGCCCATGCACCACTGTCCTGCGCGCTTCGCTGGCGCTCGCCGTCGGCATCGTAGTGCGCGTTGCTGTCGACGCGGACCAGGTAGGGTTCGAGGAACCAGCGGCCCTGCGGCAGGCCGGCGGGATTGGGGGTGATCAACGGCCCCATGAAATTTATGTTTTCCAGGCTGTGCTCGTTGGCATCAGCACGGGCGCTGGCACTGGCTGCACAGGCCAGCAGCAGGGAGACGGACAGGGTGCGTTGCAGGTGGGACATGACAGCCACTCCGGTTACAACGAGGGATGGAGTTCCACCCTGCGTCGCCGGAAATGGCGGACCAATAAGGAAAGTTTCAAATGACCAGCAGGCGTTGCGGATTGCAAAGCATGCTTAGCAACTGCCTGGGGTCAGAGCCCTCGCGTGCGCGAGGGATCCGACCCCGGTCCCGCGGTTCAACCATCTGGGGTCGGATCCCTCGCCTGTGGCGAGGGCTCTGACCCCGATCCGGGCACTCAGCCGCGGCGGCTGGCCCACTGTGCCAGCAGCACCGCCGTCGCCGAGGCGACGTTGAGGCTTTCCACCGCGCCGCTGCCGGGGATGGAGACCTGCTGGTCGCACTGGCTGGCCAGCGCGCGGTCCATGCCCTCGCTCTCGGCACCCATCACGTACACCAGGCGCGCCGGCAGTTCGGCGCGGAACACGTCCTGGCCGCCCTCGACCAGGGTCGCGGCCAGGCCGAAGCCGGCAGCACGCAGCTGCGCCATGGCAGTCGCGTCATCGGGCAGCTGCACCAGCGGCAGGGCCTCGGCGCCACCTTCGGCCACGCGTGCGGCGGCACCGGACAGGGCCAGCGTGCTGCCGGCCGGCAGCAGCAGGGCCTTCGCGCCAAAGTGCGCAGCCGAACGCAGGATCGCGCCCAGGTTGTGCGGGTTGCCCACGCCATCCAGCCACAGCGCCAGCGCCGGGCCTTCGCCCACCTGCTGCAGCCACTGCGCCAGCGGCAGCACCGGCGCACGCAGCACGTCGGCCACCACGCCTTCGTGGTGGGTGGTGCCGGCCAGCTTGTTCAGGTCGCCGTCCTCCACCACGCGGTAGCCCACGCGGTTGGCGACACACCACTTCAGCAGCGGCTGCAGGCGCGGAATGCGCGCCTCCAGCAGGTACAGCTTGCGCAGCGCCTGCGGGCGCGCTTCGAAGGCGGCCAGCACGGCATTCAGGCCGAAAAGGCGCAGCTCATCGTTGCCGCCGCGGCCGCCACCGCCACCGCCGGTAGCCGGCACCTCCGCGCGCGGCAACGGCGTTGCGCGCGGCGGACGGGCGGACGGACGGCGGTTGTTCCAAGGGTTGTTCACTTACACACTCTCCTGCTTGCGCTGGCGCCAGAAGTCCGCGTTCTTGATGCCCAGGGCATCAGGGTCGAACGTCGGATCCAGGCCCAGCTTCTTCTGTCGTTCGTAGTCGCGCAGCGCCAACATGGCCGGCTTCTGGATGATGAGGATGGCGATGATGTTCAGCCAGGCCATCAGGCCCACGCCGATATCACCCAGCGCCCAGGCCAGGGTCGCATTATGGAATGCGCCGAACACGACCATGGCGATGATGCCCAGGCGCAGCACCAGCACGGTCAGCGGGCGCTTCCTGTTGTGGTTGACGTAGGTCAGGTTGGTTTCGGCCATGTAGTAATAGGCCATGATGGTGGTGAAGGCGAAGAAGAAGATGGCGATCGAGACGAACGCCGCCCCCCAACCCGGCAGCACCGCTTCCACGCCCGCCTGCGCATAGCCGGCGCCTTCCGGAATACCAGCCAGGCCCTGGAAGATCGGGGCGGCGCCTTCCACCGGCGAGTACACGTTGTAGGTGCCGCTGGCCAGGATCAGGAACGCAGTGGCAGTGCACACCATCATGGTGTCGAAGTAGATGGCGAACGCCTGGACGTAACCCTGCTTGGCCGGGTGCGAGACCTCCGACGCGGCAGCCGCGTGCGGGCCCGAGCCCTGGCCGGCTTCGTTGGCGTAGATGCCGCGCTTGATGCCCCACTCCACCGCCAGGCCCATCATCGCGCCGAACGCGGCATGGGTGCCGAACGCGCTGTCGAAGATGATGCCGAACATTTCCGGCACGCGGTCGTAGTTGATGATCATGATGACGATGGCCATCAGGATGAAGGCGGCCGCCATGAACGGCACCACCACTTCGGCGAAGTTGGCGATGCGCTTGACGCCACCGAAGATGACCACGCCCAGCAGCAGGGCCACGGCGATGCCGATGCCCAGCTTCAGCGCTTCGACCGAGCTCATGCCCAGCATCTGGCCGTCCAGCGGGCCGCACACGGCGGTGCCGCGGCAGGCGTTGATGACGCTGTCAGCGATGGCATTGGCCTGCACGCCCGGCATCAGGAAACCAGCGGCGATGATCGTGGCGATGGCGAACGCCAGCGCATACCACTTCAGGCCCATGGCCTTTTCGATGTAGTACGCCGGGCCACCGCGGTAGCGGCCATCGGCATCCTTGGTCTTGTAGATCTGCGCCAGGGTGCATTCCACATACGAAGTGGACGCACCAAAGAAGCCCATCACCCACATCCAGAAGATGGCGCCGGGGCCGCCAAAGGCGATGGCAGTGGCCACGCCAGCGATGTTGCCGATGCCCATGCGGCCGGCCATCGACATGGCCAGGGCCTGGAAGGAAGACACGCCGGCGTCGGACTTCTCGCCCTTGACGGTGAGGCGGCACATCTCGAAGAAGCCGCGGAGCTGCATGAAGCGGGTACGCAGGCTGAAGAACAGGCCGGCGCCCAGGCACACGGCGATGAGTGCCTTGCTCCAGATGATGCTGTTGATGAAATGTACGGTAGCTTCCACGCGCGCTCTCTCCAGTCGGCGGGTTGTGAGGACGTCCCGTCGGCTGGAAGGGACGGGACCGATTCTCCCTGATCGAAGGTCGCTGCGGTAGCGCCAGAACAAACGGGGTCGGATCCCTTGCGCCCCGCGCAAGGGCCCTGACCCCGGCTATCCAGTTCGGCAATTTGGGGGTCAGAGCCCTTTTCTCGCGAAAAGGGATCTGACCCCTGCGGCTCAGGGCAGCTGGGTGCGTACCCGGGCGAAGCGGCGCAGGTCGTGCAGAACGCCGCGCTTGTAGACGGCGCAGCGGGCAGTGCCCTCTTCGGCGAAGCCGTTGGCCAGCAGCACGCGGGCCGAGCCTTCGTTGAAGTCCAGCACCTCGGCCTGCAGCCTGAACAGGCGCAGCTCGTCCATCACCCAGGGGGCGAACAGGGCCACGACGCGGGTCATCACGCCCTGCCCCCACTGCGCCTGGCCCAGCCAGTAGCCCAGTTCGGCGGTATGCCCGCGCTCGGCCGTGCCTGGCTGCGCGCCGATGCTGCCGCAGGCGTGACCGTCAATCTCGATGGCCAGGTTGAGGGTGCCGGGAGCGAGTACGCGGCCGGCCAGGAAGGCCTCGCCGTCCTCGCGGGTGTACGGGTACGGGAAGCGGTCACGCAGGCCGCGCGAGACAGCGGGGTCGTTGGCGTGGTGCAGCAGCGATGCGAGGTCGCCGGCGTGCCAGGGGCGCAGGGTGAAACCTTCGCCCTGCAGGCTTGGGGTCAGAGCCCTTTCCCTGTGGGAAAGGGATCCGACCCCTTCGGCGGGCTGGCTTGGGGTCAGAGCCCTTTCCCTGTGGGAAAGGGATCCGACCCCTTCGGCGGGCTGGTCTGGGGTCAGAGCCCTTTCCCCTTGGGAAAGGGATCCGACCCCACTGGCGCGCCGGTCAGGCATGGCCGCCGACCGAAGGCGATTCGGCTTCCTGCTTCTCCAGTTCGCGCTTCACTGCTTCCGGCGAACGGGTGTACGGAGCCAGGCGTGCGTAGAACGCCGGCACCACGAACAGCGACAGGAACGTGGACAGGGTGACGCCGAAGATGATCACGATGCCGATGGTGCCGCGGCTGGCCGAACCCGGGCCGCCGGCCACCACCAGCGGGATGGCGCCGACCACGGTGGCGATCGAGGTCATCAGGATCGGGCGCAGGCGGACCACGGCCGATTCGATGATGGCCGCACGCACGGTGCGGCCGTCATCGCGCAGCTGGTTGGCGAACTCGACGATCAGGATGCCGTTCTTGGCCGCCAGACCGACCAGCATCACGATGCCGATCTGACTGAACAGGTTCACCGTGCCGCCGCTCACCCACAGGCCGACCAGCGCGCCGAGCACGCCCAGCGGCACGGTCAGCATGATGGTGAGCGGATGGATGAAGCTTTCAAACTGCGCGGCCAGCACCAGGTACACCACCAGCAGGGCCATGGCGAAGGTCAGCAGCACCGCGCCGCCCGCGCTCTGGAATTCGCGCGACTCGCCCTTCCAGTTGATCTGCGCGTACTGCGGCAGCTCCTCGCGGGTGACCTGCTGCGCCCAGGCGATGGCCTCGCCCAGCGGATAGCCGGGGGCCAGGCCGGCGCTGATGGTGATCGAGCGCAGGCGGTTGAAGCGGTTCAGGGTGCCGGCCTCGGCCACTTCGCTGAGGGTGACCAGGTTGGACAGCGGCACCAGTTCGCCGGAGTTGGCGCGCACGCGGATCGCGGCCAGGTCGGCGGGGCTGGCGCGGCCATCGCGGCCGGCCTGCACCAGCACGTCGTACTCCTCGCCGTTGTCGACGAAGGTGGTGACGCGACGCGAGCCCATCATGGTTTCCAGCGCAGAGCCAATCGCGGTGACCGGCACGCCGAGGTCGGCCGCACGCTGGCGGTCGATGTTCACCCGCATCTGCGGACGGGTTTCCTTGTAATCGGAATCGGGGCTGACCAGGCCCGGATTGTCGGCCATGCGCATCAGGATGCGGTCACGCCACTGCGCGATCTCGGCATATTCGGGGCCACCCAGCACGATCTGGAACGGCTGGCCGCCGCTGCGCACCAGGCCGCCACCAACCTGGGTCCGCACGCGCACGCCACGCAGGGTGTCCAGTTCCTTCTGCAGCTCGTTGGCCACGTCCACGGTGTTTTCGGTGCGCTGGCGCCACGGCTGCAGGAACACGCTGACGCGGCCGGTGTGCATTTCCTCGCTGGATCCCCACCCGCCCGGCACACGGGGGTTGGCCCGCACGATCGGCTTGTCGGCACCCACATGCGGCGCCAGCAATGCTTCGACCTGCTGCACCTGCTGCACGGTGTAGTCGTAGCCGGCACCTTCCGGGCCGTCGATCATGATCTGGAACGAACCGCGGTCTTCGGCCGGGGCCAGCTCGGACGGAAGGATCTTCAGCAGGCCCCAGCTGGCGGCCAGCGCCAGCGCCATCACCACCAGGTAGATCCACAGGCGGTCGACGTGATGGTCGAGCACGCGGCCGTAGCCGGACGCCAGGCGTTCCAGGTTGCGGTTGATGACACCGTAGAGGCCGCGCGGCGCGTGGCCGGTATGCGGCTTGAGCAGCTTGGAGGCCATCATCGGGGTCAGCGTCAGCGCGACGAACGCCGACAGCGCCACCGCTGCAGCCAGCGCCACGGCCAGTTCGCGGAACAGGCGGCCGGTGTTGCCTTCCAGGAAACCGACCGGCAGGAACACGGCCACCAGCACCGCGGTGGTGGCGATGACCGCGAAGGCGACCTGGGTGGTGCCGCGCTTGGAGGCGACCAGCGGCGGTTCGCCGAGGTCGATGCGGCGCTGCACGTTTTCCACGACCACGATCGCGTCGTCCACCACCAGGCCGATACACAGCACCAGCGCCAGCAGGGTCAGCAGGTTGATCGAGAAACCAAAGGCGTACAGCGCGATGAAGGCCGCGACCAGGCAGACCGGCACGGTCACCGCGGGAATCAGTGCGGCGCGGAAGCTGCCCAGGAACAGCCAGATGACCGCCAGCACCAGCAGCATCGCTTCGACCAGGGTCGCGTAGACGCGGTCAACGGCCGCTTCGATGAAGGTGGTGTTGTCGAAGGTGACCACGATCTGCGTGCCTTCGGGCAGCGTCGCGGCGATCTTTTCTGCTTCAGCGCGCGCGGCGCGGGCCACGTCCAGCGAGTTCGCGGTCGAGGTCTTGACGATGCCCAGGCCGACGCCGGGTTCACCGTTGCTGCGGAAATACGCCCGGCGTTCGGCCGAGGCCAGCTCGATCTTGGCCACGTCGCCCATGCGCACCACGTAGCCATCGCTGCCCTTGCCGAGCGGGATGGTGGCGAAATCCTCGGGCTTCACGTAGTTGCGCTCGACGCGCAGGGTGAAGTCGCGGTCGGTCGATTCGATGCGGCCGGCCGGCAGTTCCACGTTCTCGTTGCGCAGCGCGGTTTCCACGTCGCCGGTGGTCAGGCCGCGCGCGGCCAGCTGGTCGCGGTCCAGCCAGATGCGCATCGCATAGCGCTGGCGGCCACCGATGCGGACCTGGGCCACGCCGTCCAGGCTGGAGAAGCGGTCGACCACGTAGCGGTCGGCGTAGTCGCTCAGTTCCAGCGTGTCCATCGTTGTGGAGGACATGTTGAACCAGATGATCGGATCGGCATCGCTCTCGACCTTGGCGATTTCCGGCGGACGCGCCTCCTCGGGCATGCGGTCGGCCACGCGGCTGACCGCATCACGCACGTCGTTGGCGGCCGCTTCGATATCGCGGTTGGAGGTGAATTCGATGCTGACCTGCGAGCGGCCGTTGCTGCTGCGCGCGTTGATCGTGTCGATGCCTTCGATGCCGGCCAGCGCATCTTCCAGCACCTGGGTGACGCGGCTTTCGATGACCGCCGCCGAAGCACCGGTGTAGTCCACCGACACCGAGACGATGGGCGGATCGATGGCCGGCAGCTCACGCAGGGTCAGGCGGGTGAAGGACATGATGCCCAGCACCACCAGCAGCAGGCTCATCACCACGGCGAACACCGGCCGCTGGATGGAAATGTCCGACAGTTTCATCCGCCGTTGCCCTCGGCCGGTGCTGCGGCCGGTGCGGCAGCCGGCGACTTGACCGGTGCGGTGCCGCTGGCCGGCGCGGCGTCGGTGGCTGCGACCTTCAGGCCGGCGCGCAGCTTGCCCGTGCCGTCGACGACGATGCGCTCGCCGCCCTGCAGGCCCTGGCGGATCTCGACCACGCCGGCACGACGCGCGCCGGTGGTCACATCAACGCGTTCGACGGTGTCGTCGGCCTTGATGCGGTAGATGAACGTATCGCGGCCGACCTGCACCACAGCGATTTCCGGCACCACCAGCGCCGGGCGCTCGGGGCGGAACAGGCGCACGTCCAGCAGCATGCCCGGGCGCAGCGCGTGGTCGGCGTTGGCGAAGTCGGCGCGCACGGTCACCGCACGCGTGGCCGGATCGACGCGTGCATCGATGGTGGTCACTTCGCCTTCGAAGGTGCGGCCCGGCCAGGCGACGCTGGTCGCGCTGACCTTGTCGCCGTTGGAGAGCGCGGCCATTTCCACTTCCGGCACCTGGAAATCGACGTGCATGCGCTCGATGTCATCGAGGGTGGCGATGACCGTGGTCGGGGTCAGCAGCGTGCCCGGGCTGACCTGGCGGATGCCGAGCACGCCGGCGAACGGTGCACGCACGCGACGGTCACCGATGTCCGCCTGCATCTGCGCCACGCGCGCTTCGGCGGCGTCGCGGATCGACTTCTGGGTATCGAGGGTGGCGCTGGAGACCAGGCGCTGGGTGGCCAGCTCGCGCTGCCGCTTGTACAGCTGGTCGGCTTCGTGGAAGGTCGCCTGCGCCTGCACCAGCGCCGCCTCCTGGGCCTGCCCGCGCAGGGTCACGATGGGCGCACCGGCGGCGACCTGCTGGCCGCTTTCGAAGTGCACGCGGTCGACGATCTCGCTGACCTTGGCGGTGACGCTGATGGATTCACGGGCCTTGGCCGTGCCCAGCGCCTGCAGGGTGTCGTTCCACTGCGAGGGCTGCACGACCTGGGCGGTGACCGGCACCGCTTCGCCCTGCCGACGCGCGGCGGCCTCCTGTTTGCCTGCGCACCCGGCCAGGACGGCCAGGCTGAGGCCAAGGGCCAGGGTCGAAGCAATACGAGCCAACATGAAAGGTCCTGGTTGTTGCATGGCCGCCGAGTGTAGGCAAGCGCCTGCGAAAGCGGTATGTGCCAAGCGTTTACCGGCGTGGAACCGGCGCTGCGGTGGCGCCGTGAACCCGTTCCATGCAAGGCTCGGGGGCGCAATGTCGGCGTATGTCGGGATGTATCCGGCCGCACTTTGTCGTGCGTTGTCATCGTACAGTCGAGGCTGCTTGGCAGAGGGCGCCAGGCGGGGGTCGGCCCTGGCGGGGTCCGGCCCTGTTTTTTTTGTCCTGGCAGGGCTTGCAGCCCTGCACCTGCTTCGAGCCAAGGCAACGTCAACTTCAAAAGCCGGCATTCCGTGGGATGGCGGGGTGGGTCCGGTTGAGGGGACGCTGCAAGTACGTCCATGTAAGCTCGGTCGCCGCATCCATGCGGCTCACGCCCCCCTTAACCGGACCCACCCCGCCTTCGACAGTTGGCCGCGATCTGTCGGTACGGCACGGGGTCGGATCCCGTTGCTGCGCAACGGGCTCTGACCCCAGAAGAATTTCGATATCTGATGGAAAAATCGTGTCGACCAAGGTCGACACCTACCACCAGCCTGTCGCAGTAGAGCCACGCCATGCGTGGATGAATTCATTCGATATCCAACAGTTGTGCCGACCAACGGTCGGCACCCACCACCGGCAGTTCCCAACAGCCGCGTGAACCTGTCGAAGGCGGGGCACTGTGGGTTTGCGGGGTGTGAGCCGCATGGATGCGGCGACCAAGCCCCCATGGATGGGTTTACGGCGTCCCCGCACACCCACAGTGCCCCGCCATCCCACGGAATGCCCGCTGTTGCTCTTGAGGTTGCCGGCCAGCGGCCGGCACTACCGGCAGGTGCAGGGCTGCAAGCCCTGCCGAAAACCCACCCCTCAGACCGTGATGGTCTGGGTCAGCGACTCCCACGTCGGCGGCACCGGCCACGCAGCTGCCTGGTTGCCATCCAGCACCCGCCGCAGGTCGCGCGGATCAATCTGCGGTGCCAGCACATGCACCAGCTCCAGCGCGTAATCGCGCAGCACCCGGTCGCGCGGCAGCACCGCCCACGCAATGCACTCGGTGATCGGCTCCGGCGCCGGCCACGCGCGCAGGTCTTCGTCGTTGGCACTCACGGCCATCTCGGCCAGCAGGCCGACGCCGAGGCCGGTGCGCACATAGGTCTTGATCAGGTCCGCATCCAGCGCCGTCAGCGCCAGGTCCGGCACCAGCCCGTTGGCCGCAAACGCGCGCTGCAGCGAGGAATTGGGGCGGGTGGAGGATTCGTAGCTGATCAGCGGCTGGCGGGACAGCGCGGCCAGGTCCGGCGCGCGGCCGGCACGGTCCAGCGGGTGGCCCTTGGGCACCACCACCAGCCGGCGCCAGCGGAACAGCGGCACGGCGATGCCATCGGTCGGCTCGCCACCGGCCGTGCTGATGATCGCGATATCGGCATCACCCTGGTTCAGGCGGTCCAGCGCATCAGCCTCACCGGCCTGCTGCAGGTGCACGCTCACCTGCGGGTAGGCCTGCTTGATCGCCGCCACCGCCGGCGGCAGCACGAAGCGCGCCTGGGTGTGGGTGGTGGTCAGGATCAGCTGGCCCTGGCTTTCGCGCCGCTGGTTGGCGGCATAGGTGCGGATGTTGTTGGCCTCGGCCAGCACCGCACGGGCGCGGGAGATCACTTCGGTACCGGCCGGGGTGACCGATTCCAGGCTGCGCCCCTTGCGCACGAACAGCAGGAAGCCCAGCTCATCCTCCAGCTGCTTGAGCTGCTTGGACAAGCCAGGCTGGGTGGCGTGCACGCGCGAGGCCGCGAGCGTGATGTTCATCTCGGCGTCGGCGATGGCGACCAGGTAGCGGAGCTGGGTAAGCGTCATGGCGGGCGGGGGCGCGGGGGGCGGAGGTCCACTCTAGGGTCTATTGCCATCACCAGCTTATAACCAAACGTTGTTTAAGAAAGGTATCTGGTCATTTCCGGGCGTCATAAGCCGGCGCTACGGTCAGCCGGCAGCCGCTGGCCTGAACGGCCAGCCTCCCCCTTCCGCCCGCCGGCCCCCGGCGCGGCCCGCTTCCGGAGCGCTTCCATGGCCCTGTACGACTCCATTCTCGACACCATCGGCAACACCCCCATCGTCAAACTGCAGCGCCTGGCCCCGCAGGGCGTCACCGTGTACGCCAAGGTCGAGTCGTTCAACCCGGGCGGCTCGGTGAAGGACCGCCTGGCGCTGGCCATCATCCTCGACGCCGAGGAACGCGGCCTGCTCAAGCCCGGCGACACGATCGTGGAGGCTACTTCGGGCAACACCGGCGTGGCCCTGGCGATGGTCGCCGCCGCGCGCGGCTACAAATTCGTCGCCACCATGGTCGAGACCTTCTCGGTGGAGCGCCGCAAGCTGATGCGCGCCTATGGCGCCAAGGTCATCCTGACCCCGGCCGCCGAACGCGGCAGCGGCATGGTGCGCAGGGCGCGCGAGCTGGCCGAAGAGCATGGCTGGTTCCTGGCCAGCCAGTTCGCCAACCCAGCCAACCCCGCCTATCACCGCAACACCACGGCGGCGGAGATCCTGCGCGACTTCGCCGGCAAGCGCCTGGACTACTTTGTCAGCGGCTGGGGTACCGGCGGCACCCTCACCGGCGTCGGCGAAGTGCTGAAGGTCGCCCGCCCGCAGACCCGCATCGTGGCAACCGAACCGGCCGGCGCCGCCCTGCTGAAGGGCGATGACTGGAAGCCGCACAAGATCCAGGGCTGGACCCCGGATTTCGTGCCGGACGTGCTCAACCGCGACGTGGTCGATGAACTGCTCACCGTCGAGGACGACCGCGCCATCGCCACCGCGCGCCGCCTGGCGGCGGAGGAAGGCATCTTCGTCGGCATCTCCGCCGGCGCGACGCTCGCCAGCGCGCTGGACGTAGCTGCCCGCGCCGAACCGGGTTCGGTGATCCTGGCGATGCTGCCGGACACCGGTGAACGCTATTTCTCCACGCCGCTGTTCGCCGATGTGAACGAAGGTTCCGACGACGACTGGCTGGCCGGCCTGCCGTAAGCGGCACGGGGTCGGATCCCTTTCCCGCAGGGAAAGGGCTCTGACCTCACCTGCGTGGACCAACGACAGGGGTCAGAGCCTTTTCCATGCGGAAAAGGATCTGACCCCTTTCTGCTTCAGCCTGCGTGAAGGTTATTGCCCCCATCGTGCGTGAAGGCCGTAATCGCAGCGCGTGAGACGGTCATGACGCAGCATGGATGCCCTCTCCACTACGGTGGGTGCAGCCAGCGCGGGCACGGCGCGCAACAACAACAGGCAGGAGACGGACGCATGAAGATCGAAGTGTGGCAGGGCGACATCACGACCCTGGCGGTGGATGCGATCGTCAACGCGGCCAACGAAACCCTGCTCGGCGGGGGCGGTGTGGACGGTGCCATCCACCGTGCGGCTGGCCCAGGTTTGCTGGCCGAGTGCGAGCGCCTGCCGGAACTGCGCCCGGGTGTGCGCTGCCCGACCGGTGAAGTGCGTGCCACCGACGCCTATGCATTGCCCGCGCGGCACGTGCTGCATACGGTCGGCCCGGTCTGGCATGACGGCCAACGCGACGAACCCGCCCTGCTGGCCAACTGCTACTGGAAATCGCTGCAGCTGGCCGAATCGCTGGGCGTGCAGTCAATCGCGTTCCCGGCCATCAGCTGCGGCGTCTACGGCTACCCGCTGTACCAGGCCGCGCAGGTGGCGGTGACCGAAACGCTGGCGTGGCAGCGCAGCCATGCGCAGCCGATGCGCATCGTGCTGGTGGCGTTCAATACCGCCACGGCGAAGGCCTACCAGCAGGCGCTGAGTGCGGCCGGCCAGGCGGTGGAGGCCGAACGCATCCTGCCGCTGCCGCCGCTGGGTGATGCCGGGTACGTCGCCGCGCATTGAGGTGCGGCAGCGCAGTTGGATGAAAGGCCATCCACGCATGGCGTGGATCTACTGGATGCGCAGCTCCACCAGGCCGGAATCGCCCTCCACGCTGGACACGTCCACCGTGTAGTGGCCGGCCGGCAACGTCTCCTGCAGGCGCGCGTCCGTGCCGTTGCCGCCGTCATCGTCCTCGATGTCGATATCGCCGCCGACCAGGCGCAGCACGGTGTCGACCTGGCTGGACACCGCATCCAGCTGCACCTGCTTCGGCGCGTCCAGGCGCAGCAGGAAACGCCGGCGGCCTTCGCCATCAAGCGTGGTGAACACGCTGCCCGGCGCTGGAAGTGTCGTGCCGTCCTGCTCGACCATCGCGGCCGGCGCGTTGCTGCGCTGGACATCCAGGGTGAACGCGCCGTTCTCCTCCTCATCCAGGCTGCTGACGTTGAGCGTGTAGCGGCCCGGCTGCAGCAGCAGGCTGAGGCGCGAATCGCTGCCTTCGCCGCCATCGTCGTTCTCGGCATCCTGGCCCTCGCCCTCCAGCGCCAGCAGGGTGTCGAACACGTCCGAACGCAGGTCGATGGTGTAGAGGCCGGCCGTGTCCACCTGCAGCGTGTACGCCTGCGACGACTCCAGCAGCAGGTCGGACACATGGCCCGCGTTGATGATCGGCGAGCCGTCATGGGGCTTCAGCACTTCCGCGCGCAGCCGGAAAGGACCATAGGTTTCCGGCGCATTGGCGTTCACCGCCACCTGGTAGCTGCCGCCGCCCTCGGCACGGAACGCGACGGCAACGTCACTGCCCTCGTAGTGGGTGCGGCTGCGGGCCACCACCTTGCCGTCGTGGAAGACGGTCATCGCACCGCGGACGGTGCCGGTCAGCGTGATGCCGACGCGCTGCTTGTCCTGCACGGTGATCTGGTAGAGCTGGTAGTGGCTGCCATCGTTGAAATTCATGCCGCTGCGCGAGGTGATCTCGCCGGACACGGGCTTGTCGAACTGCAGGACCGGCGCCTTGGGCGTCGGCGCAGGCTGGCCGATGCGGCTGCAGCCTGCCACGGACAGCACCGTGGCGATGGACAGCGCGATCGCGGTGGTACGCATTGAACCTCTCCCTGGCCCTGGCGGACATCCCGCGCGCACAGGCCCTGCGCGAAGGAGCAGCAACGATACCCACAAAAGCAGACGCCGGCATGGTGCCGGCGTCTGCGGTGTTACCTCATGCGGGGAAGCGGGCGGCTCAGCCGTTCCACTTGCCCAGCGCGGCCAGGCCGTTGTCCTTGGCGCGCTCGTACACGGTCTTCTGGGCAGCGGCGTAGTTGCCCTTCATGTCCTTGGCCCACAGCTTCAGCGCGGCCTGCTGCATGGCGCGGCCGTAGGAGAAGCTCAGCGGCCACGGCAGGTTGCCCAGCTGGTTCATCGCGTTCAGGTGTTCGGTCGACTGCTCGTCGGTCTGGCCACCGGACAGGAACACCACGCCCGGCAGGATCGCCGGCACGGTGCTCTTCAGGCACATCACGGTCGATTCAGCCACTTCCTCGGCGTCGGCCTGCTCATCGCAGCCCTTGCCGGAGATGACCATCGAGGCCTTCAGGATGGTGCCTTCCAGCAGCACGTTCTGCTGGTACAGCGCGTCGAACAGCGAACGCAGGGTGGCTTCGGTGACTTCGTAGCAGGTCTCGATGTCGTGGTCACCGTCCATGATCACTTCCGGCTCGACCATCGGCACCAGGCCGCATTCCTGGCACAGGGCGGCATAGCGGGCCAGCGCGTGGGCGTTGGACTCGATGCAGGTGCCCGACGGGGTGTTGTCGCCGATGTTGATGACCGCACGCCACTTGGCGAAGCGCGCACCCAGCTTGTAGTACTCCTGCAGGCGCTCACGCAGGCCGTCGAGGCCTTCGGTGACCAGCTCGCCCGGGCAGCCGGCCAGCGGGTGTGCACCCTTGTCCACCTTGATGCCCGGAATCATGCCGTGGTCGGCCATGTACTTGGCGAACGGCACGCCGTCCTTGGTCGACTGGCGGATGGTTTCGTCGTACAGGATGGCGCCGGAAATGTGCTCGTTGAGCTTCGGCGTGGTCAGCAGCAGCTCGCGGTAGGCACGACGGTTCTCCTCGGTGTTCTCGATACCGACGCCGGCGAAACGCTTGGCGATGGTAGCGGTGGATTCGTCGATCGCGATGATGCCCTTGCCCGGGGCGACCATGGCCTGGGCGGTTTCAGCCAGCTGTTCGATGCTCATGTATTTCCTGTGGCGGGTGCGGGAAAAACGTAAGTATAGCCCCGCTGCCCGTTGCCTCGCCGTGGAGGACAGGATGGAAACGCTTCCATGTCTGCGCAGGACAAACGATGTCCTGCGCCCCCAGGTCGGCGTGGGGTCAGATCCCCGCAGGGGCTCTGACCCCGGATCGGCAGCGCCGACCCGATACCGTCAGGGCTTACAGATCGCCCAGGCCGCTGGCGCGGCCGTCTTCGCCCACTTCCAGCAGGCGCAGGGTGTTGGTCGCACCCAGGGTTTCCATGTGCTCGCCGCTGGTGAACACGACGCGGTCACCGGCCTGCAGCAGGTCCGATTCCACCAGCAGGCGGATGCTGCCACGTGCGGCTTCGCGCGGGGTCAGGCCACGGCTGTCGAAGTTGATCGGGTACACATCGCGCATCAGCGCCATCTGGCGGCGGGCGCCGTCATGGCGGGTGACCGCGAACACCGGTGCCTTGGCGCGGAAACGCGACAGGTAACGGGCGGTGCCACCGGATTCGGTCATCGCGACGATGGCGCGCACGCCCACGTGCTGCGACAGGAACATGGTGGCCATGGCGATGGCCTGGTCGGCACGTTCCAGGTTGCGCGGCGAGGCGTTGAAGTCGGTCTCGGTCTGGAACTGGCGCTCGGCACCCAGGCAGATGCGGGCCATCGCTTCGACCGCCTTCACCGGGTAGGCACCGGCGGCGGTTTCAGCCGACAGCATCACCGCATCGGTACCGTCGATGACCGAGTTGGCCACGTCCAGCACTTCGGCACGGGTCGGGATCGGGCTTTCCACCATCGACTGCAGCATCTGCGTGGCGGTGATCACCACCTTGTTCTGCGCCAGCGAGGCCTTGATGATCTTCTTCTGCAGGCCCGGCAGTTCGGCATCGCCGATTTCCACGCCAAGGTCGCCACGGGCCACCATCACCACGTCACTGGCTTCGACGATCTCTTCCAGATTCTCGATGGCTTCGGTGCGCTCGATCTTCGACACCAGCGCGGCGTAGCAGCCGTGCGATTCGGCGATCTCGCGCGCATCGTTCATGTCCTGCGCGTTGCGGCAGAAGGACACGGCGATGAAGTCGACGCCGATCTTGGCGACGATGCCGATCAGTTCCTTGTCGCGCTCGGTCAGCGCGCCCAGCGACAGGCCGCCGCCCTGCTTGTTCAGGCCCTTGCGGTCGGACAGCGCGCCATCGTTGAGCACGGTGTTGATGATGCGCTCGCCCTGCACTTCAACCACCTGCAGCTGCATCAGGCCATCGTCGAGCAGCAGGACATCGCCCGGGCCCACGTCCTGCGGCAGGCCGAGGTAGCTCACACCCACCTGGCTGGCATCGCCCGGGCCGGCGTTGTCGCTGGCGATCAGGTCGAAGCGGTCACCGGCCTTCAGGTACACCTTGCCTTCGGCAAAGCGCTCGATGCGGATCTTCGGGCCCGGCAGGTCGGCCAGGATGCCCACTTCCACGCCCACGCGGGCTGCGGCGGCACGGACGTCGGCGGCGCGCTTGGCCTGGCCGGACGGGTCACCGTGGCTGAAGTTGAGGCGAACCACGTTCACGCCTGCGCGGAACAGATCCTCCAGCACGCCCGGCGGGTCGGTCGCCGGACCGAGGGTGGCTAGGATCTTGGTGCGACGCTGACGCTCGAACATGGTGAATGGGCCTCTCCCGTTAAAGGTGGGAAATTAGCACATCCTTCACGCCCCATGTATACGGTTACAGCCTTGGGGCGCCTGACTCTGCGGGACATCGAACGGACATGTTCCGGACATAGGCTGGCCGGCGGGCGTGCGGCGCCCGCCGGGCATGGCAACAACGGGGCCGGAGCCCTTTCCGCGGGAAAGGGATCCGACCCCGGTCCCGTTCAGGCCAGCAGGGCCAGCAACTGCGCCGGTTCGCGGGCCAGGTGGCCGGCACCGGCCTCGGTCAGCTCGGCTTCGCCGCCGAAGCCCCACAGCACGCCCACGTTGCGCAGGCCGTGGTGGCGCGCGCCTTCGATGTCCATGCGGCGGTCGCCGATCATCCAGCACTGCGCCGGTTGCAGCTGCAGGCGCTGCAGCGCCTCGCCGACCAGCTGCGGCTTGCTGCTGCGCGAGCCGTCCGGCGTCGAACCGATCACCTCATCGAACAGGCTGCCGAACGGCAGGTGCTCGACGATGCGCCGCGCGTGCGGCTCGTTCTTGGCGGTTACCACCGCCAGGCGGTGGCCGCGGCCATGCAGCGCGCGTACGGTCGTTTCGATGTCCGGGTAGATCGTGTGCTCGCGCCAGCCTTCCGCGTCGAAACGCTCGCGGTAGAAGGCCACGGCCTCCTCCACCCGCACGTCGTCGCCGAACAGCGGGCCGAAGGTGGTGCGCAGCGACGGCCCGATCCAGCCCAGCAGGGCTTCCTGCGGCGGCACCGGCTGGCCCATCTTCTGCAGCGCATAGGCGATGCAGGTGGTGATGCCCACTTCCGAATCGATCAGGGTGCCATCCATGTCGAAGAAGAGCGTTGCACGCTCTTCTCCGTCAGCACGCAGATCGGCGCTCATGCGCCGCGTGCGGCCAGCGCAGCCACGGCCGGCAGGGTCTTGCCTTCCAGGAATTCCAGGAACGCGCCGCCACCGGTGGAGATGTAGCTGACATCACCGGCGATATCGAACTTGTCGACGGCCGCCAGGGTGTCACCGCCACCGGCGATGGAGAACGCCCTGGAGCTGGCGATGGCACGGGCCAGCGCTTCGGTGCCCTTGCTGAAGGCTTCGAATTCGAACACGCCGACCGGGCCGTTCCAGACCACGGTGCCGGCCTTCTCGATCAGCTGCGCGTACTGCGCGGCGGTCTGCGGGCCGATGTCCAGGATCAGGTCATCCTCGGCCACGGCGTCGACGGCCTTCACTTCGGCGGCGGCATCGGGCAGGAACTGCTTGGCGGTGACCACGTCCACCGGCAGCGGAATGGCCGCGCCACGTGCCTGCGCATCGGCCACGATCTTCTTCGCGGTATCCAGCAGGTCCGGTTCGTACAGCGACTTGCCCACGTTGTAGCCGGCGGCGGCGATGAAGGTATTGGCGATGCCGCCACCGACGATCAGCTGGTCGACCTTGCCGACCAGGTTGGCCAGCAGTTCCAGCTTGGTGCTGACCTTGCTGCCGGCGACGATGGCCAGCAGCGGCTTGGCCGGTGCATCCAGCGCCTTGGCCAGCGCGTCCAGCTCGGCCATCAGCAGCGGGCCACCGGCGGCGACCGGGGCGAAGCAGATGACGCCGTGGGTGGAGGCCTGGGCGCGGTGCGCGGTACCGAAGGCATCCATCACGAACACGTCGCAGAGCGCGGCGTACTGCTTGGACAGGGCTTCGTCATCCTTGCCCTCGCCGACGTTCATGCGGCAGTTTTCCAGCAGCACCAGCTGGCCCGGCTGCACGTCGACGCCGTCGACCCAGTCGCGCACCAGCGGAACCTCGCGGCCGAGCAGCTCGGACAGGCGCGCAGCGACCGGCGCCAGCGAGTCGGCTTCGCTCCACACGCCTTCCTTCGGGCGGCCCAGGTGCGAGGTGACCATCACGGCGGCACCCTGCTCCAGCGCGCGCTTGAGCGTCGGCAGCGAAGCGGTGATGCGCTGTTCGGAGGTGATGCGGCCATTCTCGATCGGCACGTTCAGATCCTGGCGGATCAGCACGCGCTTGCCGGAGAGGTCGAGGTCGGTCATGCGGACGATGGACATGGGCAACTCTTTGGCTCGGGGACAGGATGCCGGTTACGGCAGACGGGCATTGTATCGGGTGGCGATGCCTGCGGCAGGCAGAGGCGTACGGCAACAGCGAACTGCAACAGCAACAGCCAAAGCGCTGGCGCTTCTTGGTGCTGGGGGTGGGCCGGGGTGTCCGCGGCATGGATGCCGCGGCCAAGCCCCCATGGATGGGTTCACGGCGTCCCCTGCCCAGCCCACCCGCCCGGCCTACCTCGCAAGGCCAGTCGACTAACAGTCGACTCTACCAACCGCCCACCCACGAGGGGCTGCGCCGTTCGCCGGACCCTACGCCGAAGGCGCAGGCTTCTGCCGCAGCAGGCTGACCGCCAGGCCACCCACCACCAGCACGCCCAACCCCAGCAGCGCCCACAACAACCACGCCTTCCAGTCGCGCTGCGGCTTCAACGCTGCATCACCAGCCAGGGTCTCCGGGCCGCCTTCCAGCCGCGCCAGCGTCGGCTGCCACGACGGGTCGTTGCGCTGGCGCAGTTCCTCGATCAGCACCGCGATCGGCGCTTCGGCACGGCGTGCGGTGGCGCTGCCCACGGCCAGCGCGTACGGCGCCGCGCCCTGGCTCAGGAACACCATCACTTCAGGCTGGTAGCCCAGGCGCAGGGTCGGTACCGCGGCCGTTTCCACCGGGCTGGCCACCAGCTTCCAGTAACGGTCGCGCCAGATGCCGCCCAGGCTCTGCGCGGCCGACTGCTGGCGCTGGCCCACTGCACCCTGCTGCACCTGGTAGGCGATCCACGGTGCGCTGCGACGCTGCCATTCCGCATCGGCATCGTCGCGGCTGTACAGCGTCCACTGCACCAGGCTGTTGTCGGTGCTGGCCACGTCGGCCTTGCTGACCGGGAACCGCCCATCGAGTTCGAAGGTGTATTCACCCTTGCCGGCAGCAGTGGGTTCCAGCGACAGCCACTCCCACGGCAACGTCGCCGGCGCCGGCGGCAGTTCGGCCAGCACGCTGCGCAGGGCCGGCAGGCGCGCGTCGCCCTGCGGCAGCACGCGCAGGTAGCGTGCGTTGCCATCCACCTGCAGGCGGCGCTGCAGCAGGCGCTTGCCGGCGCGCTGCAGATCCACCAGCGGCACATCGCGCGCGACCGCGCGCCAGTGCTGCAGGTCGTCGCTGGCATCCAGCTGTACCTGCGCCTGCAGCGGTTGCCCGCTGTCGGCCCAGTCCAGCACCAGTGCGGCCAATGGCTGCTGGCCCAGCACGCTGGCATCGATCAGCCAACCACCCTGCCCGTTCGCCACGGCACCGCCGCCCACGCGCGCTTCGACCCGGCGCACGCGGCCATCGGTGTCGCGCTCGGTCAGCAGCTGCAGGTCATTGCGCTGCGCTTCGGCCAACGGCGGCAGCGCGAACCACGGCAGCTCGCGCTGCACCGGCGGCTGCGCCAGCGGCTGGTCCGGGGCCAGCAGCGCGGAGGGCAACGCCTGGCCCGCGGCGTTGAACACCTGCAGGTCGCTGAGATCGGCGCTGCCGGCGCGGCGGTAGATGGCCGGTTCCAGCACCACGCGGTAGGCGCCGGACTGCGCGCTGGACAGGCTCAACGGCCACTGTTCGGCATAGTGCGCGCGGTAATCGGTGGCCTGCGCCGATGCGACGCCAGCCAGCGCCAGCAACATCGGCAGCAATGCCGTGCTCCACTTCTTCATTGCGTGTTCTCCACGGTCGGCGCGGTGCCCGGGGGCGCCGGCGCCAGATAGCCCACGACCGTGCACAGCAGGCCGTAGGCGATGAACGATGCGATACCCAGCAGGTTGCCCAGGTGCTGGCGGTCGATCAGCACCAGCTTGGCCAGCACCACGGCCATCAGCACGGCGCCCACCATCCACAGCACGCGCTGGCCCCGGCGCGAGCCCCAGACCCAGGCGATCACGCCGAGCACGCTCCACAGCACGGTCAGGCTGGTCTGGGCCAGGCTCTCGCGGGCCATCGACGGCGCCCAGGGCACACCGCCCCAGTGGTGCACGCCATGCAGCACGGTGCTGGTCAGGGCGATGAACCCGGCCAGCGCCAGCAGCGGCACGCGCAGGCGCTGCAACAGCGCCGGGGCCTGGCCGCCGAACAGCCAGCGCGCGGCCAGCAGCAGGCTCAGCCACTGCGCCAGCTCGGCCGGGTTCAGCACCGGCAGCCACGGCAGCGGTGCGGCATCGCCGGCGAGGGTGATGCCGATCCACCAGGCGCAGGCCAGCACGCCGAACACCACGCTCTGCAGCGCCACGCGCGCAGCATCGAAGGCGTCACCCAGCGGCCAGCGCAGCCACGTCCAGCGCCACAGCGACAACGCCGCCAGCAGCAGCCACGGCAGGGTCACCAGCAGCGCGCTCCAGCCCTGGGCCAGGTGCGCGGTATCGCCGCCCCACAGCGCAAGCAGGGACAGCAGCGACGGCCACAGCAGCCACCACAGGAACTGGGCGATACGGGCCACACCGTCGCCGCCCTGGCGCAGGCACAGCAGGGTGCGCACGCCCAGCACGGCGAACACCGCCCAGCCCAGCGCGCCGTAACCGGCAAACGGCTGCTGGTGCGCATCGCTCTGCAGCAGGGCCAGCGGGAAGCCGGCGGCCAGCATCACCAGTGCGGTCATGCCCAGCGCGCGGGCCGGCTGGCGACGCTGCACCTCGGCCGCCAGCCAGGCGGTGACCGCCGCCAGCACCAACAGCGCGTCGGCCTGCGCCGCGTGCTCGATGAAGCGGCCGATCTCATGGACGAATCCGCCCAGCCACCACAGCAGGCCCCACAGGTAATAAACCACGGCCACGTCATGCCGCGCGCGGCGCTGGTAGCTCCACGCACTGGCGAAACCGGCCACGGCCAGCAGCAGCGCACCGATGGCGGTGGGGTTGAGCAGGAACCGCGTGTCGCCGTGCCAGTAGTCGGCGCCCACCACGAACGCGAACGCGGCGCCGAGCTGCAGCAGCGCAGCCGCCACCTGCGGCAGCCAGCGCTGCTGCCGCAGCCCCAGCCAAGCCAGGCCCGCGCCTTCCAGCGCAAACACCGCACCGGTGGCGCGCGCCGACAGCGCCAGCGGCACCGCCAGGGTGGCAAAGCCCACGGCCAGCACCGCGTGCGACTGCGCCAGCACGCTGTACGAGGCGCGGTGGATCAGCGCGCGCGCCAGCACGGCATAGATCGCGGCCAGGCCCAGCGCGCACAGCGCCAGCGTCATCGGCTGCTCGTGCAGCATGCCGGCCTGCAGCGAGAACGCGATCAGCGGCGTGCCGAACACCAGGCTGCCATCGACCAGGTCGCGGCGCTCGGCCGGCTGGCGGCGTGCGTACAGCAGCGGGATCAGCAGGTAGAAGGCGAAGAACAGCAGCAGGAACGGCTCGGTGCTGGCGAACTTGTCGGCGCGGTACTGCAGCACGCCCCAGAACGTGCCGATGCCGAAGGTGAAGGCAAAACCCAGCAGGTTGAGCGCGCGCCACGGACGGAACCAGGCGATGGCGAAGATGCCCGCGTTGAGCACCGCGTAGTAGCTGAACAGGCCCACGTGGTTGCCGCTGCCGGTGGACAGCCACAGCGGCGCCATGAAGCCGGCGAGGATGCCGAGCACCGCCAGCGTGCGCGAGTTCTGCACCACGGCCAGCACGCACAGGCCCGCCACCAGCAGGATCGAGCTGGCGAAGGCGAAGCCGGGGTTGATGAGTTCGAAGCGCTTGAACGCGGCGAAGATGGTCAGCAGCAGCACGCCGATGGCGCCGCCCTGCAGGGCCAGCGCGAACAACCGGCGGCGTTCGCGCTGGTGCCAGCCGAAACCGAGCAGGCCGAGTGCGCCAACGGTAATGCCGGCCAGGCGCAGCTCGATCGGCACCACCAGCCACCCCTGGTCGCTGACGTACTTCAACAGCGCGGCGACGCCGGCCAGCAGCACCAGCATGCCGATCTTCACCGGCACGTTGCCTTCGGTGAACCAGCGCTTGACCGCGCCCACGGCGCGTTCGATCACGTTGGGCATCGCCGGTTCCGCTGGCAATGGCGGCCATGCCGGTACCGGCGGCGGTGCGGCGGGTGCCGGTGCGGGCGGCGCAACGGAGGGTTCGGGGGGCCGGACCGGGGGCGGCGCGGCAGCGGCCGGGCGCAGGAACGGCGGTTCGCTGGTCTCGGCAGCGGCGGCGGCCGGCCGAGCCGGTGGCACGGGAGCCTCGGCTTCACGCAGCGGGGCGGCGACGGCCGTGATGCCCTCGGCCAGTGCGCCTTCCAGCGCGGCCACGCGCCGGCGCAGGCCGGCAATCATCACCAGCGCCACCACCAGCAGCAGCGGTATCGCCAGCAGGGCCAGAACCAACAGGACGATCAGTGCTTCCATTCTTCGTCTACCCCGACGCAGCCGCGCCCCAGCGGCAGCGGTCCGTGGCCCATGCTACGTCAGCCGGGCCCATATACGACGAACCCCGGCCAGGCCGGGGTTCGTGAGCGGATCTTCGCGGGCCTTACTTGGCCGCGACGACCTTGGCCATTTCCAGGCACTTGTTCGAGTAGCCCCACTCGTTGTCGTACCACGACACGAGCTTGACGAAGGTGCCGTCCAGGGCGATACCGGCGTCGGCATCGAACACGGAGGTGTGGGTTTCACCGACGAAATCGGTGGCCACCACCTTGTCTTCGGTGTAGCCCAGGATGCCCTTCAGCGCGCCTTCGCTCTGTGCCTTCACTTCGGCGCAGATCTCGGCGTAGGTGGCTTCCTTTTCCAGCTCGACGGTCAGGTCGACCACCGACACGTCCGAGGTCGGGACGCGGAAGCTCATGCCGGTCAGCTTCTTGTTCAGTTCCGGGATGACCACGCCGACAGCCTTGGCTGCGCCGGTGGACGACGGAATGATGTTCTCCAGGATGCCACGGCCGCCGCGCCAGTCCTTGTTGGACGGGCCATCGACGGTCTTCTGGGTGGCGGTGGCCGCGTGCACGGTGGTCATCAGGCCGCGCTTGATGCCCCACTTGTCGTTGATGACCTTGGCCAGCGGGGCCAGGCAGTTGGTGGTGCACGAGGCGTTGGAGATGATCGCCTGGCCAGCGTAGGTCTTGTCGTTCACGCCGAACACGAACATCGGCGTGTCGTCCTTCGACGGGGCCGACAGGATGACCTTCTTGGCGCCCGCGTCGATGTGCTTCTGCGCGGTTTCCTTGGTCAGGAACAGGCCGGTGGCTTCCAGCACCACGTCGGCGCCGACTTCGTCCCACTTCAGGTTGGCCGGGTCGCGTTCCTGGGTCAGGCGGATCTTCTTGCCGTTGACCAGCAGGTCGTTGCCCTGCACGGCCACGTCGGCCTTGAAGCGGCCATGCACGGAGTCGTACTTCAGCATGTACGCCAGGTAGTCCGGCTCCAGCAGATCGTTGATGGCCACGATTTCGATGTCATCGCCGAAGTTCAGCACCGCCGAGCGCAGGACGTTGCGTCCGATGCGACCGAAACCGTTGATACCAACCTTGATTGCCATGTTCAGAAGCTCCTGCAGCCGCGACAGGTGCGGCGGGATGGATAGGGCCCACAAGTCTAGCAGCACCGCCCTGACCACCGCGGGCCAGCACCCGGGGGCTGGCAGGCGGCCAGACAGGATTTGATCCGGATCAAAGCGTTAGCGCGGCGTGAGGCCGAGACTGGCCACATCCACCCCGCAACGAGAACACCCCCCATGCGCAAGACCTCCCCCCTGATCCTGGCCGGCCTGGCCGCCGCCGTCTCGCTGGCCGCCGCCCCGGCCATGGCCCAGTCCAAGGGCGACTGGACCGTCTCGGCCGGCGTCCACCAGGTCGCCCCGAAGTCGAACAACGGCTCGCTGGCCGGTGGCACCCTGAAGGTGGACGTGGACAACGACGTCAAGCCGACCATCACCGGCGAGTACTTCATCGCCGACAACCTGGGCATCGAAGTGCTGGCGGCCCTTCCGTTCAAGCACGACATCAACATCAACGGCCTGGGCCGGGTGGGCAGCAGCAAGCAGCTGCCGCCGGTGGTCACCCTGCAGTACCACTTCAACAGCGCCGGCAAGGTCTCGCCGTTCGTCGGCGCCGGCCTGAACTACACGACCTTCTTCAGCGAGGACACCACCGGCGCGCTGGCCGGCAGCAAGCTGAAACTGGAAGACTCGTGGGGCCTGGCCGCACATGCCGGCGTGGACTTCGCCATCGGCGAAAAGGGCGCGCTGCGCGTGGACATGCGCTGGATCGACATCGACAGCAAGGTGAAACTGGATGGCGAGAAGATCGGCACGGTGAACATCGATCCGCTGGTGTACGGCGTGTCGTACGTCTTCAAGTTCTAAGACACTCAAAACCCTCGCAGCATGTTGCCCCGGTGTGTGTGCCGGGGCTTTTTTCTGGACACATTGCGTCAATCCCGCGGTTACCCTCGCCCCGCTAGAATGGGCGCATGAAAGCCCTGCACTCCCTGATCCTCGCTGCCGCCCTCGCACCGGCCCTGCTGACCCTGTCCGCCCCCGCCCATGCCTGGGGCGCGCAAGGCCATCGCCTGGTGGCCGAAGTGGCCGACACCCGCCTCAACCCCGCCGCACGTGCCGAGGTCGACCGCCTGCTGGCCGCCGAGCCCGGCGCCACCCTGGCCAGCATCGCGCCGTGGGCCGACCAGCTGCGTGCCAAGGACCCCGGCCTGGGCCGCCGCTCCGCCGGCTGGCATTACGTCAACATCGCCGAGGACGGCTGCCAGTACGAGCCCGCCAAGCACTGCAGGAACGGCAACTGCATCGTCGAGGCACTGAAGGCGCAGAGCGCCATTCTTGGCGACCACAGCCTGACCGACGGCGAGCGCCTGCAGGCGCTGAAGTTCGTCGTGCACATGGTCGGTGACGTGCACCAGCCGATGCACGCCGGCTACGGCCACGACAAGGGCGGCAACGATTTCCAGCTGCAGTTCGGCAACCGCGGTACCAACCTGCATTCGCTGTGGGACAGCGGCATGCTCAACACCCGCAAGCTGGATGACGCCGGTTACCTGCCGGTGCTGCGTGCGTTGCCGGCACCGAAGCTGGCGCGTCAGTCCAACCCGCAGCGGGACCCGCAGCGCTGGGCCGAAGCCAGCTGCCGCATCTCGGTGCAGCCGGGCGTGTACCCGGCCACGCACAAGATCGGCGATGAATACACCGAGCGCTATCGCCCGGTGGCCGAAGCACAGCTGCGGCTGGCCGGCGAAAATCTCGCGCAGCTGCTGAACCGCGTGCTCGGCACGCGCTGAGGAGGTTCCGATGGCGGTCCAGGTCCAGTCCTTCTTCCACCGCGACAGCAATACCTTCAGCTACCTGGTCGTCGACCCGGCCAGCAGGGAGGCGGCGCTGCTCGATCCGGTCCTGGATTACGACCCGGACACCGATGCCAGCAGCGACGCGCCGGTGCGCCCGCTGCTGGACGCCATCGAACAGCAGGGCCTGCAGCTGCGCTGGCTGCTGGAAACCCACGCCCATGCCGACCATGTGTCGGCCGGGCGACGGCTGAAGCAACGCTTCCCGCAGGCGACCCTGGCCATCGGCGAAGGCATCCGCGCGGTGCAGGCCACCTTCGCGCCGCGCTACGGCCTGCAGCTGGCGGCGCAGGATGCGCACTTCGACCATCTGTTCGCCGATGGCGAGACGTTCGCGCTGGGCCAGCTGCAGGGCCGCATCATTGCCGTGCCCGGGCATACCAGCGACAGCATCGCCTACCTGATCGACGATGCGGTCTTCACCGGCGATTCGCTGTTCATGCCTGATGGCGGCACCGCCCGCTGCGATTTCCCCGGCGGTGATGCCGCGCAGCTGTATCGCTCCATCCAGCGCCTGCTGGCCCTGCCTGATGCCACCCGTGTGTTCGTCTGCCACGACTACGGCCCGGGCGGACGCGCGTTCGCCAACGAAACCACCATCGGCGAACAGCGCGCGCACAACATCCATGTGCACGACGGCGTGGATGAAGCGGCGTTCGTCAGCGTGCGCGAAGCGCGTGATGCGACCCTGGCCGAGCCGAAGCTGATGCAGCCGGCAGTGAAGGCCAACATCCAGGGCGGCGCCTGACTGCAGCAACAGGAAACCGCCGGGCATGGCCCGGCGCTACCCCTTACCTGCCCTGCGTGCGTACCACGTGCTGGCCCTTCACGATCTCGAAGGTGAAGGCGTACTGCAGGGTGACCGCCACCGGTTCGATGCTGTCGGCGCCCTGGCAATCGCTGCGGTCCTTGGGCTCTTTCCCGGGCGCGAAACGGCAGACCGCCGCTGACGAGTACTTCCACTGCGCGACCGCGTCCTGTGCGGCCTGCAGCAGCGGCCCGTTCTCCGCCACCGCCCCTGCGCTGCATTCACTGCGGTCGGTCAACGGCTGGCTGCGTTCAACCCGCCCCTGCGCGTCCACCACCACCTGCAGGCAGACCGTGGTGGGCGGCAGCGAGGTGCGTGGATCGCTCTCGCCGACCACCGGGTCCGGTGCCGCATACAGCTGCGGCATCCGGTAGCCCTCGCTGGCGGCCAGCGTATAGGGCTGGATCTGCCCAGCACCACCGCCGGCGTCGGGCTGCAGGCGCTGGTGGCCGACGTTCTCGCTGCGGGTGTCGACCGTGGTCAGCCGCTCATGGCTGGCACAGCCGGCCAGCAGCACCGCTGCGATGCACAGCGGTGCGCCCTTCATCGCTGCCTTCACTGCGCCTGGCCGCCGGCAGATTCGGTGTTGTCCATGGCGTAGGTGACCGGGATGCGCAGCTTGCCGGCCACCGCCTTGCCATTCTTCATCGCCGGCGTGTAGGTCCATTTACGCGCCGCTGCGATCGAGGCAGCTTCGAATACGCCGGGGTTGGTCGCACTTTCCACCTGCACGTCGGTGACGTTGCCCTTGGCATCGACGGACACGATCAGGTTCACCACACCGGTCAGGCCTTTCTCGATGGCGTCGGCCGGATAGCTCGGCGGTGACATCTTCTGGGCCTGGATCGGGCTGTCCAGGCCGGCCTTGGCGGCATCCGCCGCGGCGTGCTGGAACGGTTCGGCGCTGACCGACGGCGTGCCCTTCACCGCGCCCTGGCTGGCCCAGGCCAACGCAGCAACACCCATGCACAACCCCATCAGCAACACCTGGCCGGACACCTTCGGCAATGCCTTCCGCTGCGACTGCTTCAACATGGCGATACGCTCCTTCAACACGGGTTGGCTGCGCCAATGACAGGCCATCGGTGCAACCGGGTGGACCAGCTGCGCCTTCAACAGCGTGCTGGCATAAAGACGGCGCTGCGTCGGCTGCGCGGCAACGGTGCGCGCATCGCAGGCCAGTTCCTGGTCGCGCAGGAAGCGGCGCGCAGCCCAGGGCAACAACGGGTGGAACCAGAACACGGAACGTGCCAGCAGCAGGGCGCCATTGGCCCAGTGGTCGCCATTGCGGCGGTGGCTGCGTTCGTGGCGCAGGATCAGCGCCTGTTCGTCGGCATCAAACTGCTGGTCGAAGTGCGGGCCGACCACGATGCGCGGCTGCCACAGGCCGACCAGCGCGGGCAGGCCGGGGTCGGCGCTGGCCTGCCAGCTGCCATCGCCGCGTGCCTGCAGCGTGCCCAGGCCGCGCTCGAAGCGGCGTTGTGCGCGCAGTTCACGCGCCAGGTGCAGGCCGGCGCCCAGCCCCCAGGCCAGGGCCAGCAGCCACGGCCACATCGGCAGCTGCGCGGCAGCGCCCTCGACCGCACCGGGCACCACCTTCAGCGGCAGCGTCGGCACATGCTGCAGCACCGGCAATGCCCGCAACGCCGGCAGGGGCAGCAGCAGGGCCACCAGCAGCAGCGGCAGCAGCCACCAGCTGCGGTAGGCCAGCTCTGCGCCGCCCAGCTTCACCAGCAGTGGCCGCGCGGCCGCCAGCAGCAGCACGCCCAGCGCCAGCCACAGGCTGGCCTGCCACAGTCCATCGAGCAGCTCATTCATCGTCCATCTCCTGGATCAGCTTCTTCAGTTCGGCAATGTCCTGCGCACTCAGCTGGCCGCGCTCGCTGAAATGCGCCACCAGCGGCGCCACCCGGCCATCGAACACGCGGCCGATGAAATCCTGGCTCTGCGTTTCCACCCAGGCCTGGCGCTGCAGCAGCGGCTGGTACAGATAACGGCGGCCATCGCGCTCGGCGGCGATCGCGCCCTTGGTCAGCAGGCGGTTGAGCAGGGTCTTGATGGTCGGCTCGGCCCATTCGCGGTGGGCCAGTGCGGCCACCACGTCATCGGCGCTGCGCGGTGCCTGTTGCCAGAGCACCTCCATCACGACGGCTTCTGCTTCGCTGATCGGGGTCATGGTTTACATCCGTAATCGACAGCCCGATTACGCGCGTAATCGAATCCGATGTCAAGCCCTCGACCGCAGGTTCATCCGGCCTGCTCCAGCATCGGCCCTTCTGCCCCCGGAGCCTGCATGAAGCCGCTGCGCAAACTCGACTTCCCGGTCGAACAGGCCCGCCGCTTTCTCGAGCCCGGCCCGATCGTGCTGGTCAGCACCGCCGCGGGTGGCCAGCGCAACCTGATGACGCTGGGCTGGCAGATGGTGATGGGCTTTTCGCCCTCGCTGCTGGCCACCTACATCTGGAACGAGAACCACAGCTTCGCCCTGGCCCGCGACAGCCGGCAGTGCGTGATCAACGTGCCGGGCGTGGAATTGCTGGATACGGTGGTGGACATCGGCAACTGCAGCGGCCGCGACGTGGACAAGTTCGCGCGGTTCGGCCTGGATGCGGTGCCCGCCCGCGACGTGGCCGCGCCGCTGGTCGGCCAGTGCCATTCCAGCTTCGAATGCCGCCTGCACGACGACAGCCAGGTCGAGGCCAGCAATCTCTTCATCTGGGAAATCGTCCGCGCCCACGTCGCGCCGCGGCCGAAACTGCCCCGTACCTTCCACTACCGCGGCGATGGCCAGTTCATGGTGGCGGGCGCGGAAATCTCGCGTCGACGGCGGTTCAAGCCCGACATGCTGTAATGCCAGCACTCCCCCTGCCGCAGGACCGCCACGCATGACCGAACACCTGACCGACCTGGACGCCGCCGTTGACTGGCTGTTCGCGCGCGTGGAAGGGCCGCTGCGGGTGGGCGCTCCGCTGGCACTGGGCAAGCCGCACCGGCTGCTCAATGCGCTGTATTCGCGGGTGGAGGGGGATCCGTCGCGGCCGCTGCAGCTCTACACCGCGCTGTCGCTGAACCCGCCGCAGGCGCGCGGCGATGGCCTGGAAGCGCGCTTCATGGCGCCGTTCGTGCAGCGCCATTTCGGCGAGGACTTCCCGCGCCTGGCCTACGCCGATGCCATCGCCCGCGATGCGCTGCCGCCGCATGTGGAGGTGGAGGAGTTTTACATGCAGTCCGGCGCGCTGCTCGGTTCGCGGCAGGCGCAGTCCAGCTATACCAGCCTGAATTACACCCACGCCGCCGATGCCGTGGCGCAGCGCGCGCCGCAGGTGATCGTGCAGAAAGTGGCGATGCGCCCGGACGACCGCCGGCTCTCGCTGTCGTGCAACAACGACATCACCCAGGACACCCTGGATGCGATGGCCGCACGAGGCCTGCCGCGCCCGCTGCTGGTGGCCGAGATCGACCCGCTGCTGCCTTACCTGGGCGGCACAGCCACGGTGGATGTGTCCTTCTTCGATCTGGTGATCACCCCGCCACCGCCCTACCCGGCGCTGTTCGGCCTGCCGCGGCAGCCGGTGGCCGACGCGGACTACGCCATCGGCCTGTACGCCAGCACCCTGGTGCGCGACGGCGGCACGCTGCAGATCGGCATCGGTACGCTCGCCGATGCGCTCAGCCATGCGCTGGTGCTGCGCCATACCGACAACGCGCGCTACCGCCGCGTGCTGAATGCCCTGGACCCGCAACTGGCCAGCCATCCGCTGGTGGAGGAAATCGGCGGCCTCGATCCGTTCGAGGTCGGCCTGTACGGCTGCAGCGAAATGCTCAACGAAGGCTTCCGCCGGCTGGTGCAGACCGGCGTCATCCGGCGCAAGGTGCACGATGATCTGGCGCTGATGCAGCGCATCGAGAACGGCAGCACGCTGTCCATCGACCACGCCACGCTGGAAGCAGAGGGTGAGTACCTGCACGGCGCGTTCTACCTGGGTTCGCCCGAGTTCTACGAATGGCTTCGGACCCTGCCCGACGACGAGCGCAGCGCCATCGGGATGCGCCGCATCAGCGAGATCAACCAGCTGTATGGCGGCAACGAGACGCTGGAGCGCCTGCAGCGCCGCCATGCGCGCTTCTTCAATTCCTGCATGATGGCCACCGCGCTCGGGGCAGCGGTGTCCGATGCGCTTGACGACGGCCGCGTGGTCTCCGGGGTGGGTGGGCAGTACAACTTCGTGGCGATGGCGCATGCGCTGCCGGAGGCGCGCAGCGTGCTGATGTTCCGCGCCGCGCGCGACGACAAGGGCCAGCGCGCGTCGAACGTGCGCTGGAACTACGGGCACACCACTATTCCGCGCCACCTGCGTGACATCTACCTCAACGAGTACGGCATTGCCGACCTGCGCGCGTTGACCGACGACGACTGCGTGCAGGCGATGACCGCGATCACCGAGGCACCGTTCCAGGCGGGCCTGCTGCAGCAGGCCTATGCATCGCGCAAGCTGCGCACCGGGCGGCACCCCGAACCGCAGCGCGAACAGCGCAACACACCGCAGGCGCTGGCGACGGCGCTGGCACCGTTCCGTGCCGATGGCACCCTGCCCGACTATCCGCTGGGCAGCGACTTCAACGAGATCGAGCAGGTGCTGGTGAAGGCACTGGGCTGGCTGAAATCAAACACGCAGACGCGCGGCGAAAAGCTGCGCACGCTGTGGGCCGCACTGCGCCAGCCCGCCGGCGATGGCGACGCGGTGTACCTGCAGCGCATGGGCCTGCAGGCACCGAAGGATCTCGGCGAGCGCATCAACGCACGCCTGCTGCGCCTGGCCCTCGCCCGCACCGCGTGATTGCGTAATCGCGTAATCGCGTAATCGCGTAATCGCGGCGACGGTAGCGCCGGGCCATGCCCGGCGGACAAGCGTCAGTGCCAACCAAGGTTGGCACCTACTACCAGGGCGTCATCGCTGACGCGGTATCCTTTAGGGATGAAAGACGATTCCCGTTTCCTGCATGACCTGCAGCAGCGCCAGGCTGCAGGTGAAGACCTGCGTTTCCTCTGCTTCTGGGGCCACCAGCCGCCGCGCAGCGGCGTGTCCGCCTCCTGCTTCAGCCAGTGGTATGACGCCGGCTTCGACAGCGATGGCGTGCACTACCGCACCGCCGAGCACTACATGATGGCCGGCAAGGCACGCCTGTTCGGTGCCACTGACCTGCTCGACAAGATCATCGCCAGCGCCACGCCGGACAAGGCCAAAGCACTCGGTCGCAAGATCGAAGGCTTCGACGAAGCGCGCTGGACGCAGGCCCGCTACGACCTGGTCGTGGAGGGCAACACGGCCAAGTTCGCGCAGAACCCGGAACTGGGCGCGTTCCTGCGTTCCACCGCAGGCCAGGTGCTGGTCGAAGCCAGCCCGGTGGATTTCATCTGGGGCATCGGCCTGGCCAAGGACCACGCCGACGCGCACAACCCGGCGCAGTGGCGTGGGCTGAACCTGCTGGGGTTCGCGCTGATGGACGTACGCGCGGCGATGTAAAAAAGGGGACGGAGGGGATTAAGTCGTTTGTGCACAAACGACTTAATCCCCTCCGTCCCCTTTTTGAAAACGACAAAGGCCGGCTTGCGCCGGCCTTTCCCTTTCCTGCTTCGCGGGGCTGCTTACAGCGCCTTGGCGGCTGCCACCACGTGGTCGGTGGTGATGCCGAAGTGCTTGAACAGCTTGTCCGCCGGGGCCGAGGCACCGAAGGTGTCGATACCGATCACCGCGCCGTCCAGGCCGACGAACTGGCGCCAGAAACCGGTGACGCCGGCTTCGATCGCCACGCGCTTGCGCACGGCGTTGGGCAGCACCGATTCACGGTAGGCCGCATCCTGGCGCAGGAACACGTCGGTGGACGGGATGGAGACCACGCGGGTCTTCAGGCCGGCGGCGTCCAGCTGGGCCTTGGCTTCGGTGGCCAGCGAGACTTCCGAACCGGTGGCGATCAGGATCACGTCCGGGGTACCGGCGGCATCGGCCAGCACGTAGCCACCGCGCTCGATCTGCGCGATCTGCTCGGCGCTGCGCGGCTGGTGCGGCAGGTTCTGGCGGCTGAACACCAGGCAGCTCGGGCCGTCCTGGCGGGTGATCGCGGCCTTCCAGCTCACGGCCGACTCGACGGCATCGCACGGGCGCCACACGTCGTTGTTCGGGATGTAGCGCAGCGAGGCCAGGTGCTCCACCGGCTGGTGGGTCGGGCCGTCTTCGCCCAGGCCGATCGAGTCGTGGGTGTAGACGTGGATGGCGTGGGCCGGGATCAGCGCGCTCATGCGCATGCCGTTGCGGGCGTAATCGCTGAACACCAGGAAGGTGGCGTCGAACGGAATGAAACCACCGTGCAGGGCCAGGCCGTTGGCAATGGCGGTCATGCCGAACTCGCGCACGCCGTAGTACACGTAGTTGGCGTTGGCATCATCGCTGGCGACCGACTTGCTGCCCTTCCACAGGGTCAGGTTCGAATGCGCCAGGTCAGCCGAACCGCCGACGATTTCCGGCAGCAGCGGCGCGAAGGCTTCGATGGCCAGCTGCGAGGCCTTGCGCGAAGCGATGGTGGCGCCTTCAGCGGCGACCTTGGCGATGTAGGCATCGGCCTGGGCGACGAAGTCGGCCGGCAGCTCGCCATGCGAACGACGGGTCAGCTCGGCGGCTTCTGCCGGGAACTGCGCGGCGTACTTGTCGAACTGCTGTTCCCACTCGGCCTGGCGCAGGGTACCGGTACCGCCGGCACGCCAGCCGGCGTAGATCTCTTCCGGAATCTCGAACGGGCCGTAGTTCCAGTCCAGCGCCTTGCGGGTCGCGGCCAGCTCGTCCTTGCCCAGCGCGGCGCCGTGGCTCGATTCCTTGCCGGCCTTGTTCGGCGAACCGAAGCCGATCGTGGTGCGGCAGCAGATCAGGGTCGGCTTGTCGCTCTGCGACAGCGCGGCCTCGATGCCGGCCTTGATGCTTTCCGGGTCATGGCCGTCGACATCGCGCACCACGTTCCAGCCGTAGGCTTCGAAACGCTCGGGGGTGTTGTCGGTGAACCAGCCCTCGACGTTGCCGTCGATGGAGATGTGGTTGTTGTCCCAGAAGCAGACCAGCTTGTGCAGGCCCCAGGTGCCGGCCAGCGAAGCGGCTTCATGCGACACGCCTTCCATCAGGCAGCCATCGCCCATGAACACCCAGGTGCGGTGGTCGACAATTTCCAGCTCCGGGCGGTTGAAGCGCTGTGCCAGCAGCTTCTCGGCCAGGGCGAAGCCCACGGCGTTGGCGAAACCCTGGCCCAGCGGGCCGGTGGTGGTTTCCACGCCCGGGGTCTCGTGGCGTTCCGGGTGGCCGGCGGTGTGGCTGCCCAGCTGGCGGAACTGCTTGAGCTGCTCGATCGGCAGGTCGTAGCCGCTCAGGTGCAGCAGCGCGTACTGCAGCATCGAGCCGTGGCCGTTGGACAGCACGAAGCGGTCACGGTTGAACCACTGCGGGTTGTTCGGGTTGTGCCGGAGATAGTCGTTCCAGAGCACTTCGGCGATATCGGCCATGCCCATGGGCATGCCGGGATGGCCGGAATTTGCGGTTTCAACCGCATCAGCGGCAAGGAAGCGGATGGCGTTGGCCAACTGGCGACGGGTAGGCTGCGTCATGGTTCTGTCGGAATCGGGAGGCGGCCGCGAAACTGCGGGCGCGCCATTGTCCCACAGACGCCCGGCAGGGTCAGGTCAACGTCGCCCGGAAACGAGACGGGGTCGGAGCCCTTTCCTTGCGGAGAGGGATCCGACCCCGTTCAGGCTCTGCCGGCCAGCGGCCGGCACTACCGATCAGTTGTCCAGACGCGCCGCGGCGGCAGCCGCCTCGGCCGGGGTGTCGGCCGCTTCGCCCTTGGCCACCAGGGTGGTCAGGGCCAGGTCGCCGGTCACGTTCAGCGCGGTACGGCACATGTCCAGGAAGTGGTTCACGCCCAGAATCAGGCCGATGCCCAGCGGGTTCACCCCCACCATGGCGCAGATCATCGCCACCACCGGCAGCGAGCCGGACGGCACACCCGCAGTACCGATGCCGCCCAGGATGCAGACCGCCATCACCATCACCTGCTGGCCGATGGACAGGTCCACGCCGAAGAACTGGGCCAGGAAGATCACCGTCACGCCCTCGAACAGCGCGGTGCCGTTCTGGTTGGCGGTGGCGCCCACGGTCAGCACGAAGCGCGAGACGCGCTGCGGCAGGCCCATCTGGTCGGCCACGCGCAGCGCGGTCGGCAGGGTGGCGTTGCTGGAGGCGGTGGAGAAGGCCATCACCGTCGCTTCCTGGGTATCGCGGAAGAACGACAGCGGCGAACGGCCCGACAACCACACAGACACGCCGTAGGTCACGAACATGTGCAGGGCCAGCGCCAGCACCACCACGCCCACGTAGGCGCCGAGGCGGAGGATCAGCTCGAAGCCGAACAGCGCAGCCAGGTTGAACATGAAGCAGGCCACCGCATACGGGGCCAGGCGGATGACCAGGTTGATCAGGGTCATCGAGATTTCGAACACGCCTTCGATGGCGCGACGCAGCGGGGCGACCTTCTCTTCGTCGGTCAGCACCATGCCGATGCCGAACATCAGCGCGAAGAACATCAGCGACAGGATCGCGCCGTTGTCCGATGCGGCCTGCAGCACGTTGCTCGGCACGATCGACAGCAGCATGTCCATGCCCTTGGGCGTGCCATGGATGCCGGCCACGATCTCCTTGCTGCGCTCGGCGTTCTCCGACAGCATCAGCGCGGCCGTCTGCGGGTCGACGCCCGCGCCGGGCTTGAGCACGTTGACCAGCACCAGGCCGATGCCCACGGCAATGCCGGACAACAGAATGGTGTAGGCCAAGGTCTTCCAGCCGATGCGGCCGAGGGCGCGGATGTCGCCCATCTCGGACACGCCCATGATCAGCGCCGAGAAGATCAGCGGCACGATCAGCATGAAGATCAGGTTGAGGAACAGACCCGACGCCGGCGTGGTGATGTAGTCCATGACCCACTTGGCACCAGCCTGCAGACCATCGACGCTGCCGCCCAGGGCATGCACGGTCAACCCCAGGATCAGGCCGATCGCAAAGCCGATGCCCATCTTCCAGTGCAGGGGCAACTTCTTCTTGTCGGCAGCAGCTGCTGTCATACGCGGCATTCCTCGAAAAATGAATCTACTCTAACAAAGCGCGCAAGCCGCGCCGGTTCAGGGTCGCTGCGTGGGGTACAGCGGCGCCAGCCCAGTGTCGACGGCTTTCTGCGGCGCCGACCAGTGCGGTCCGTCACGGAAGCACTCGCGCAGGCGCGCACGCAGCACCGAAGCTTCACCCTGCCCGCCCCAGCGCGCGGCCTGCAGGTCCAGCAGCACCTGGCGCTGGGCCGGATCGGCCAGGCGCTCGATCACCTGCTCCAGGCGTTCGACCCCGGCCATCGCACACAGCTGTGCCTGCACCTGGTCGAAGCCCTCGCCGTCGAGTGCGCGGCGCAGCTCGGCCACGCTGCCACGCGATGCGCCGCTGTGGCTGGTACCTGCGGTGATCGGTGCGCCGGCAGACGGTGCGCGACGGCCACGGCGCCAGCCCCAGGCCAGGGTCAGCAGCCACAGCACGGCCAGGCCAATGGCAGCCGCGATCCAGGGCCACGGGCGCGCAACGGCCGCGCCGAGCGGCACTGCCGTTGCTGCGGCCGGCTGCGCGTCGTCGCCGGGCAGCGCGGCCTGGGTATCGAGGGGCTGGGGCGCCGGGGTGCCACTGCGTCCGGCGGCCACCGTCAGGGTCAGGTCCGGCAACGTGGCCTGCTCGGCGTTGCCGCTGTCCACGTTCCACCAGCTCACCTTCGGCCCCGGCACCACCAGCGTGCCGGCCTGGCGCGGCACGATCGAATAGCGCCGGGTGATCTTCAGGCGCGGCGTGCTGCCGCTGAAGGTCTCATCGTACTGGGCCGGTTCGGCAAAGACCTGCCCGGCATCGCCCACGTCGGGCACCGGCAGATCGGTGAACTGGGCGCGGGTCGCACCGTTGGCCACCGCCTCGACCACCACGGTGGCCGCTTCGCCCGCACGCGCACTGCCCGGCGCCGTGGTGTAGCGCAGCTGCAGGCCGTGCAGCGGCAACCAGGGCTGCGGTGCCTGCGCCGGCTGCGCGCGCACCTGCAGGGTGCGCTCGGGGGCGACGGCATTCGTGCGCCCGTCGCCGCCGGCACCGAAGAAATCATCGAAGAAGCCACCGGCCGTGCGCCCGTTGAAGCGCGCACCGGGCAGCCGCAACGGCCCGCTGCGTTCGGGAATCAGCAGGAAGCGGCGCTCCACCACGTTGTAGCGGCGGCCGTTGACCTGGCGCACGTCGGTGCGGTCCTCGCCCACCCGCTGCAGCGAAGCACCATCAGGCGTATCCAGCACCAGCTCGCCCGAGGCCAGCTGTGAGGCGAAGTACAGGCGCACCACCACGCCCACGCTCTGCTGCACGTAAGGCTGCGCGTCGTCTACTTCAGTCTCGACGAAAGCGGCGGCATTGCTCTGTGCGGTGGCCACCGTGCCGGTGCCCACCTGCAGCTGCAGCGGTTCGGTGCGCTGGCTGCCGACCTGCAGCGAGGGCACCAGCAAGGTGCCGCTGCGGCGTGGGGTCAGCGTCACCGAGTACACGTTGCGCTGCTGCATGCTGCCGTTGCTCCATTGCACCTGGCGGTTGCTGCCCTGCGCGCCGAGCACGAAGTCCGCATTCAACGGCGCAAAATCCGGGCTGCCCTGGTCGGTTTCCACCTGCAGGATGACCGGCTCACCGAGGGTGGTGCTGGCCGGGTCGAGCCACGCACGCGTCTGCGCCAGCGCGGCGGACGGCAGCCACACCAGCAGCATCGCCAGCAGCACCGTCACCTGGAATGTCCTGCGCGGCACGCCGATCATCGCCCTTCCCTCTTTCTACGTTCGTTTTCCAGCTGGAACTTGGCCCGCAGCAGCGAGCCCGGATCATCGGGCACCCGGCGCATCCACGCCTCCACCGCCTGCTGTTCCTCGCGCTGCTGCGGCGTGCGCCCGTCGCCACGCGTGGCCGGCTTGCCCTGTTCACCGGGCCTGGACTGCTGCATGGCCTGCTGCATGCGCTGGCGCTGTTCGGCGTCGGCCTGCGCCTGTGCCTTCGCGTCGGCGGCCTGTGGACCGGCATTCGGGCCGTCTTTGTTTTCGCCGGGCTTGCCCTGCGGCGGAGGCTGTTGATCCTGCTGGCCCTGTTTCGGGTCCTGCTGGCTCTGCTGGCCCTGTTGACCTGGCTGCTGCCCCTGCTTCGGCTGCGGCGGCGGCTGGCCCTGCCCCTTGTCCTGGTTGGAGCGGTTGCTCTGGCCCTTGTTCGACGGCGGCTTGCGCTTGCGCGCAGCGTCCACCACCGCGCGGTTGGCCACGGCATCGGCCATGCCCGGATGCTTGGCCAGCGCACGGTCGTAGGCGGCGATGGCACCGTCGTAGTCGCCCTGGCGCGCAAGCGCGTTGCCGAGGTTGTACAGGCCGGCATCACTGTCGATGCCCTCGAAGCGCGCGCGCGCGGTGTCGAAATCACCATTGCGGTAGGCCTGCACGCCTTCGGCGATGCGTTCGTGCTCGCGCTGGTCGGCGCGCTGCCAGAGCGTGCCGGTTTCTTTCGCCGGCGCACTTTGTGGCTGCGCGTGCAGGTTGCCAGCCAACGGCAGCAGGCCCACCGCCAGCACCGCGGCCAGCACCGCGCGGCGGCGGAACGCCAGCAGGGCCAGCAGCATCAACGGCGGCAGCAGCCAGTAGCCTTCATCCTGCCACTGACTGCCCTGCCCCGGGCCCTGCCGCGCGGTGCCATCGCTGGCATCCAGCACATCCAGTGCACGCAGGTCGCGATCATCGGCAGCGATGCGCGCGTACTGGCCGCCACCGGCGGTAGCCACCGTGCGCAGGCTGCCTTCATCCAGCGCGGCCTGGGCGATCTGCCCGGAGCCATCGCGGTAGGCCGCACCGGTGGGCGTGCCGAGGCCCAGCACCGACACCTGCAGGCCGAGACTGCGCGCCTGCGTCGCGGCGAGCGCGGCGGCGGCATCGGCCTGGTCGCTGATCAACAGGATGCGCCCACGCAGCGTGCCGGTCTGCCGCAGCAGCTGGGTCGCCCAGTCGATTGCGCGGTCGGCATGCTGTCCATCGCGCGGCATCACCTCCGGCGACAGCGCATCCAGGTACAGCGCCACGTTGGCGGTGTCATCGGTCAACGGTGCGACGGTGTAGGCGTCATCGGCATACACCACCAGACCCACCTGGCCGCCCTGCCGCGCACGCAGCAGCGCGCCGATCTTGGCCCGTGCCTGCAGCAACCGCGACGGCGGCAGGTCGGTGGCGGTGATGCGGCTGGACAGGTCCAGCACCACCACCAGCGGCGTGCCGGCCTGGTACATGGGCTGCGCCTGCTGGCGCCAGCTCGGGCCGGCCAGGGCCAGCACCGCCAGCGTCCAGCCCAGCAGGATGGCCCAAGGCAGACGCGCGCGGCGGCGTCCACCCGCGGCCAGCAGGTGCGACAGCAGGTGCGCGTCGACGGCCTGCCGCCACGCATCACTACGGCGTTGCCGGTACAGCGTGGCGGCGATGATCAGCGGCAGCGCGAGCAGCGCCCACAGCCACTCGGGCCGCAGGAAATGCAGTGCGTTCCCATCGGGAAGCGCGGCGTGGAATGTCTGCAGAAACGTGGCGATCATCGGCGGCGCTCCGGCCACAGCCATGCCAATGCGCCCAGCAACAGCGCCAGGGCCAGCGGCCAGGCATAGCGTTCATTGCGCGGGCGCAGGCTTGGGCCCTTCGCCGCGATCGGTTCCAGCCGGTCCAGCTCGGCATAGATGCCGGCCAGCTCGTCGGTATCGCGGGCGCGGAAGAAACGGCCGCCGGTCATTTCGGCGATCTTTCGCAGGGTGGCTTCATCCACCGGGTCGCGGTCACTGGCGATGGGGATGCCGAACAGACGCATGCTGCCATCGCTGCCGAAGGCGACGGTATGCGCGCGCACGCCTTCGGCACGCGCAAGCTCGGCCGCGCGCAGCGGCTCCAGCACACCGGCATTGCTGACGCCGTCGGTCAGCAGGATCAGTACACGCTGCCCTTCCGGCTGGCTGCGCAGGCGCTTGACCGCCAGCGCGATGGCATCGCCGATGGCGGTCTCGCGCCCGGCCAGGCCGACCACGCTGTCGCGCAACTGGTCGCGCACGCTGGCCAGGTCGGCGGTGATCGGGGTGAGCGTGTAGGCACGGTCGCCGAACACCAGCAGGCCGACACGGTCACCGGCGCGGCGGTCGAGGAAGTCGGCCAGCACCGCCTTGGCCGCGGTCAACCGTTCCACCGCCTGTGAACCAAGCACCATGTCCGGCTCGCTCATGCTGCCGGACACGTCCATCGCCAGCATCATCTGCCGGCCTTCCTGCGGCGGCGTGATCGCTTCGCCCAGCTGCTGTGGACGTGCCATCGCCACGCACAGTGCGGCCCAGGCCAGCCACAGGATGATCGTGCGCAGCCAGGACGCATCGACCCGCCCGCCGCCGGCCAGCGCCTGCAGCTCGGCGGCGGCATAGGGCACGCGCAGGGCAGCGCCGGGTTCGGCCCGGCGTTTCCACAGATGCATCAGCAGCGGCAGCGGCAGCGCCAGCAATGCCAGCGGCCAAGCCAGCTGCAGGTCCGGCCAGGGCCAGTAACTTGCCAACAGGCTCATCGGCGACGCTCCTGCAGCAGCTGCAGGTAACGTTCGCGTGCCCAGCGGCGGACCTCGGCCACGTCGTCCGCGGCCACCTGCGGGCGGTACGCGCCTTCGGCCAGCAGCCGGCGCTGCGGCTCGGACAGGTCATCCTCCGGATCGATCCGCTGCCACCAGGCCTGGTCGTGCAGCGCTTCGCTGCCCGGCTGGGCCAGGCGCGCGGCGCGGCGCAGCAGGCCGGCGATGGCGGCCAGTTCGGCCGCTGCGGTGGGCGCAGCCTGCAGTTCCTGGTCGAACAACTGCAGCCAGCGCTGGCGCCGACGGCGGCGACGCTCGCGGATGAAGAGCACGATGCCCAGCACCAGCAGCACGGCGCCGGCCAACATCAGCCAGCCCGGCGCTGGCGGCCACCACGAGGGCGACGGCGGCAGCGCGACATCGCGCAACGGCAGGGCCGCGCTCACGCCGGCACCTCGGTCGGTGCAGGTGCCAGCCAGGCGTCGCTGGGCGCATCGGTGGAAAGGATCTGCACATCCACCCGGCGTGCAGCCAGCTGCTGGCGCAGGGCCTGCAGCGGTTCAACGAAGTGCGCGCGCCAGTGGTCCTGCACTTCGCTGCGGCGCAGATCCAGGCCGATGCGCTGCTGCGCGGCCAGGAACTGCAGCGGTGCCGAGGGCGGCTGCAGTTCCAGCGGGTCGACCAGCAGCAGCAGGCTCAGATCGTGGTGCTGGGCCAAGGCACTCCAGCGTGCCGGTGCGATGCGCACGGCCTGCTGGGGATCGGCCAGTACCAGCATGCGCGCGCCGGGGCGCAGCACACGGCCGGCGTGGTCCAGCGCGCGCTCCAGGCCGAGGTCATCGGCGGGTGGCTGCGCGTACCAGCGGGTCAGCGCGTCGAGCACGCGCAGCACGCCACGTGGCCCGCCGGCCGGAGCGATCGGCGGTTCATGGTCGCTGCCACGCAGCGCGCCGATGCGGTCGCCACGACGCTGTGCGGACCACGCAGCCACGGCACCGGCGCGCGCGGCCTGCACCGATTTGAAGCGCACGCGCGTACCGAAATACAGCGCCGGCGAGGTGTCGGCGACGATCAGGCTGACCCGTTCGCGCTCGGCCTGGAACAGCTTGGTATGGGCGCGGCCGGTGCGCGCGGTCACCCGCCAGTCGATATGGCGGGCGTCATCGCCGGGTACGTACTCGCGCGATTCGGCATATTCCATGCCGCGCCCGCGCATCGGTGACGGGGCCTGGCCGGCATTGCCCACGCGCCCACGGCGCGGCGGCGGCGGTCGCTGCGCCAACCGGCGCAGGGCCACCAGCTCGGCCAGCTGCGGGCGCAGGCCATCGCCTTCGGCCACGCTGGCGCTGTGCGGCGGGGATGGATCGGACATATGCGGGCTCAGGGCGCCGGCACGCGGGCCAGCAGTTCCTGCACCAGGCGCTCGCCATCCCAGCCTTCGGCCGTCGCTTCATAGCTGGGCAGCACGCGATGGCGCAGTACATCGGCGGCCACGGCGCGCACGTCATCGGGGGTGACGAAGTCACGACCAGCCAGCCACGCACGCGCACGCGCGCAGCGCTCCAGCGCGATCGAGCCGCGCGGGCTTGCGCCCCAGGCGATGCGTCGGCCGAGGCCGGCGTCGTAGCGCGACGGATCACGCGAGGCCAGCACCAGCTCGATCAGGTAACGCTCCAGCGCCGGCGCCATGTGCAGGTCCAGCACTTCGCGGCGAGCGTCGAACACCACCTGCATCGGCAGTTTTTCCGGTGCCGGCGCGGCGTTGTCCAGTGCACCGCGCGCGCGGTCGCGGGCCAGGCGCAGGATCTCCGCTTCGGCGGCCTGGTCGGGGTAACCGATGCGCACATGCATCAGGAAACGGTCCAGCTGCGCTTCCGGCAGCGGGAAGGTGCCTTCCTGCTCGATCGGGTTCTGTGTGGCCATCACCAGGAACAGCGACGGCAGTGCATAGGTATGGCGGCCGACGGTGACCTGGCGCTCACCCATCGCTTCCAGCAGCGCCGACTGCACCTTGGCCGGGGCGCGGTTGATCTCATCGGCCAGCAGGATCGGGTGGAAGATCGGGCCGGGTACGAATTCGAAGCGGCCTTCCTGCGGTCGCCAGATCTCGGTACCGGTCAGGTCGGCCGGCAGCAGGTCCGGGGTGAACTGGACGCGGGCGAAATCGGCTTCCAGGCGCGAGGCCAGCGCGCGGATGGCGGTGGTCTTGGCCAAGCCGGGGGCACCTTCGACCAGCAGGTGGCCGTCGGCCAGCAGGGCGATCAGCAGGCGCTCGACCAGCGCGGCCTGGCCGACGATCTCGGCCGACAGGGCATCACGCAGGCCGGTGAAGGCCGCATGCAGCTGCGAGGGGGTCGGCGCGGGCGGCGGCGTGGCGGATTCGGGCATCGGCGGTGGCAGATTCATGGGGGCCTTTGACCGGCGCGGAACGGCACGGGTTCCCCACATCATCGCAGGCCGATCCGCGGATTGGATCAAGGACGGATGAATGGCCATCCGCGCAGGCCGTGGGTCCACCACGAAAAAGGGCCGCACATGGCGGCCCCGTCTCGTACAGCGTGTGCGGGCTGGCTCAGTTCTTCTTGGCCACGCGCAGCACCTTCGGGGTCACGAACACCAGCAGTTCGGCCTTGTCCTTGTTGCGGCCCCGCTTCTTGAACAGATTGCCAAGGAACGGCACATCGCCCAGGAACGGCACCTTGCTGACGCTGCTGCGGTCGGTGAACTCGTACACGCCACCGATCACCACGGTCTGGCCGTCCTCCACCAGCACGGCGGTGTTGACCTCGCGGCGGTTGATTTCCGGGATTTCACCGTAGCCGGCCAGGGTGATGTAGCGCTGCACTTCGTCCTTCTTGACCGCCATGTTCAGGAACACGCGGTTGTCGTCGGTGATGGTCGGGGTGACCTTCAGCTCCAGCACCACTTCCTTGAACTGCACGTTCGGGGTCTGCGCACCGCCGGCCGCACCGCCGCCGCTGATGGTGACGTAGCCGATTTCCTTACCCTGCTTGATCAGGGCCTCGCGCTGGTTGGTGGTCACCACGCGCGGGTTGGAGATCACTTCACCACGCGACTCTTCCTGCATGGCCGACAGTTCGACGTCCAGCAGGTAACCCGCATTGAGGATGGACAGGGCGAGCGAACCGGGGTTGCTGGTGGAGGCCACCGGGAGGTCCCAGTTCAAGCCTCGCTTGATCGCCGAGGCAACCGGTATCGGAGCCGGCCCGACACTGCCGCCGGCGATCCAGTCGCGCACGGCATTGGCATTGGTGGCTGCAGTGGCCACCTGGGATTCCCGCGTCTCACGGTTTGCTTCAAGATCACCGCTGAAGTACACATTGTCACGGCTGCCACTGATGCCGAACTTGGCACCCAGTTCGCGGGCAAAGGTATCGGTGGCGATGACGATGCGGCTCTCGATCAGCACCTGGTCGACCGGGCGGTCGATCACGTTGATCAGCTCACGCATGCGCGCGATCTTCTTCGGGATGTCGCTGATCATCAGGGTGTTGGTGCGCTCGTCGGCGACGATGCGGCCGCGCGAGGACAGGAAGCCACTCTCTTCCTGGCTGGAACTGGAGCCGCCACCGCTACCACCACCGCCACCACCGATGCCCTTGGCCTCGGTCAGCGCTTTGAAGATCTGCGTGGCGCTGTGGTAATTGATCTGCACGTAATCGGTCACCAGATCCTCGCGGTTCTCGATGGCGATGCGTGCGTCTTCCTTTTCCTGCTCGAACTTGGCCAGTTCAGCCTGCGGCGCGACCCAGATCACGCTGCCGTCGCGGCGCTTGTCCATGCCCTTGGCGCGCAGCACGATGTCCAGCGCCTGGTCCCACGGCACGTTGACCAGGCGCAGGGTCACATTGCCCTGCACCGAATCGGACGCCACGACATTCAGGTTCGACTCTTCGGCAATCAACTGCAGCACGGTGCGCACCGGCACGTCCTGGAAGTTGAAGGTGACCGGCTTGCCGCTGTAGCCACGCTCCGGCACGCCCTTGGCAGCCTGGGTGACACTGCCTGCGGTGACGGCACCGACGGCGGCCGGTGCCTTGCGGGCACTGATCTCGACCACGTACTCGTTGCCGCTCTGGTAGGCCAGCGATTCGACCGCGCCGCCGGTGCTCAGCACCAGCTGGGTGCCCGCGCCGGACGGCTTGGCGTCGATGCGCTGCACCGGCGTGGCGAAGTCGGTGACGTTCAGCGGCTTCTGCAGGTTGGCCGGCAGTCGGGCATTGCCGACGTCGACCACCACGCTGTTGTCCTGGGTGCGCAGGTCAGGGATCGCGCCCTGGCCGTCGAACTGGACGATCAGACGGCCACTGCCGTCATCGCCGCGCTTGAAATCGATCCGCTGCACCGACAGCGAGGCCGGCGCGGAGGCCTGCGTCGCTACGGCGGTGCCTGCCGGCTTCTCGGCCGGTGCGGCAGCCAGCGCCGGGGCGCAGGCCAGCATCAGCGCGACTCCCAGCGCGCTGATGCGGTTCAAGGTAGAGCGCCGGATGGGTCGCAGCCCCTTGGCTTGGTGAAAAGTCATCGTGCTATCCCCAGTAAACGATCATTGATCATCGAGCGCGAGCGTGGCCGGACGTTCCAGCCAGCCCCCCGCACCGTCCGGCACAAGTTCGATCAGTTCCACGCGGTCTTCGTAGACCGCGGTGACCCGCCCGTCGCTCTGCCCAAGGTATCCACCCGGGCGCACCCGGTAGGTCACCTTGTCGGGCCCCATCACCAGGGCGACCGTGCCGCCTCCGGTACCGATGGTGCCCACCATGTCCAGCGCATCCAGCGGGAAGCCTTCAAGCGGCTCCTTGCGCCGGTTTGGATCCGGACGGGTTCCACCAGCCCCCTGCTGCGGATTGGCCCAGGCATCGGTGAACGGATCGCGCATGCCCTGCGCGGAATATTCGAAGGTCTCGAACTGCTGCATTACCGGCAGCGGCTCCAACGGCTGCGCCGGTCGTGCGCGCTCGCTTTCAACCCACTTTTCCAGATTGGGGGCGTCGCCGGGCGTGCTGGTGATGCCGCGGCCGCAGCCGGCCAGCAACAACACCGCCATCGCCATGCCACCCCGTGCAATGAAGGAACGGATCACTTCTGTGCCTCCTTGCCGGGTTCAACCTGTTGCTCTGCGATCTCGGACTCATCCAAATACCGGTAGGTCTTGACCGTACCGGACAGCTCCAGCGCGCCGGCGCGGATGCTGCCACCGGTCTTGTCGGCCGGCTTCAGGTTGATGTCGTGCATGGTCAGGATGACCACGCGCGGCAGTGAGGCCACGCCACTGACGAACGCGCCGAACTGGTGGTAGCTGCCCACCATCTTCAGCTTGATCGGCTTCTCGGCGTAGAACTCCTTGATCTGTTCCTGTTCCGGCTCGAACAGCTGGTTGGTCAGGCCGCTGGACAGCGCGGTCTGCGAGATGTCGATGATCAGGTCCGGCATCTCGGTCTTGCTGGGCAGCTGCCGCAGCATCTGCTGCAGGACCTGCTCCATCTGTGCCAGCTGCTGCTTGAGCGGTTCCAGGTTCACCGCGCGTGCCTGCTCGGTGCTGAACTGTTCGCGCAGCGTGGCTTCCTGGCCTTCCAGGCTTGCCAGTTCCTCGCGCTTGCCGCTGATCAGCAGCATGTACGCCACGAACATGATGACCAGGGCGATCAGCGTGCAGAACACGATCTTCGCGTTCCGCGGCCAGTTGCCGATGTCGTTGAAGTCCAGGCTCTTGAGGTCGACTTTCTTGCTCATGCGCGGTCCCCCTGCAGCGGGGCGTGGAAGGCCTGCGGCGGCTGCGCCAGGCGGCTCCCCTCAGGCTTGGGCGGGGCCGCCGGCTTGGCGGCCGGCGCTGCCGGCGCGGGCTGGGCAGCCGGCGCGTTGGCCGGGGCTGCCGCGGGTGCCGGAGCCTGGCCAGCTGCGGGAGCAGCCGCATCCGGGCCTGCCGACAACGGCGCAACAGCGGGAGCCGCAGCAGCGGGCGTCGCCACCGAGCCATCGGCATTCAGGCCGGGGGTGGTGTTCTCGTCGCTCTGTGCCGGCAGCTTCACCGTCACCTTGAACAGGTACGGCAGGGCCTTGATGTCAGCCACCGGGCCACCGGCACGGATTTCCTTGTCCTTCTCCGGGTTGCTGGCCTCGATGATCGACAGCTCGGGATTGGTCATCCAGCCGGACACTTCCAGGTTGCGCATGTACGCCGAAACGCGTGCGTTGGACTGGGTGCGGCCTTCCAGGGTGAGCATGTCGCCGTCCTGGGTCAGGGCGGTCAGCACCACGCCATCGGGAATGGTGCGGACCAGCGCGTCGAACAAATGGACCATCTGCGAACGCTTGGCCTGCAGCTGTTCGATGACGGCCTTGCGCGCCAGCAGGCGGCTCTTCTGCTCGTCGAGGCGCTTGATCTCCTCGTTCTGCTTCTTGACCTTGTCGATCTCGGTCTGCAGGTACGCGTTGCGCTCCTGCTGGCCGCTGACCTGCATGTCGTAGTAGAACCAGATCAGCAGGGACAGCAGCAGGCCGCCGAGCGCGGCCATGCCGAGCATGACGCCGAACTCGCGCTGGCGCTGCTTGCGCCGTTCGGCGCGCCAAGGCAATAGATTGATGCGTGCCATCAGTCGAAGCTCCTCAGTGCCAGACCGGTAGCGATCATCAGCGCGGGGGCATCCTGGGCAAGCGCCTGCGCCTGCACCTTCGGGCCCAGGGTCATCTGTGCCAGCGGGTTGGCGACCACGGTCGGCACGCCCAGCTGCTCTTCGACCATCTCCGGCAGACCGGCCAGCGCGGCGCAACCGCCGGCGAGCACGATGTGGTCGACCCGGTTGAATTCGCTGCCCGCGTAGAAGAACTGCAGCAGGCGGCTGATCTGCTGGACCGTCGCTTCCTTGAAGGGCTCCAGCACTTCCACTTCATAGCTCTCCGGCAGCCCGCCCTGGCGCTTGGCCAGACCGGCTTCCTCGTAGCTCAGGCCGTAGCGGCGCATGATCTCGTCGGTCAGCTGCTTGCCGCCGAACACCTGTTCGCGGCTGTACAGGCTACGGCCGCCGCGCAGGACGTTCAGCGTGGTCATGGTGGCGCCGATGTCGACCAGGGCCACCACACCGTCGTGGGACACCGGCAGCTCGCTGGCCACCAGGGCGAAGGCGTTCTCGACCGCGAAGGCCTCCACGTCCATTACCTTGGCCTGCAGGCCGCCCAGCTCCAGCGCCGACTGGCGCAGCTCGACGTTTTCCGAGCGCGAGGCAGCCAGCAGCACCTGGACCATCTCCGGGTTGTTCGGGATCGCCCCGATCACCTCGAAATCCAGGTTCACTTCCTCGATCGGGTACGGAATGTAGTTGACCGCTTCCAGCTCGATCTGGGCTTCCATGTCGCCCTCGTCGAGGTCGGCCGGCATCGGGATCACCTTGGTGATCACCGCCGAACCGGCCACGGCGGCCGCGGCCAGCTTGGCCTTGCTGCCGGAACGGTTCATCGCCCGGCGGATGGCCTCACCCACGGCCTCTACTTCGACGATGTTCTTTTCAACCACAGCATTCGGCGGCAACGGTTCCACGGCGTAGTGTTCCACGCGGAAACGGTTGCCGCTGCGGGAAAGCTGCAACAGCTTTACCGCAGTCGAACTGATGTCGACGCCAATGAGCGGCGACTGACTTTTTGGGATGAGCCCCACGGTTTCTCCCCTGCCGACGGGCACTTGGACACAGGATCTGCGTCCGCGCATTAATAACGTATTTTTAGCAAATCGCAACCGCCCTGCTGTGAACCCCTTCACAGGATGAACACGCAGCCCCTGGCGATTCCCCTTGCGTTCCCCGGTACCGGCCCCAGCCGTCACCTTGCGTAATCTATACTCTGCGACCGTGAAATCCGCAATCGGAATCTGACGTCGATGACCCGTCTCCGCCGCTGGCTGCGCTGGATCTTTATTGTTGTCCTGGTCCTGGCGCTGGTCGGTGCTGCCGCAATCGGCGGCCTGTACTACGCCGTATCGTCCAAGCTTCCCGATGTGCAGGCCCTGCGCGATGTCGAGATGCAGGAGCCGATGTACGTCTATGCCGCCGACGGCAAGCTGATGGCCGTCTTCGGCGAGACCCGGCGCACCCCCATCACCATGAAGGACGTGCCGGAGAACCTGAAGCGGGCTTTCCTGGCCACCGAGGATGCGCGCTTCTACGAGCATGGCGGCGTGGACTACAAGGGCATCGCCCGCGCGGTGTGGCTGCTGGCCACCACCAGTGACAAGCGCGTGCCGGGTGGTTCGACGATCACCCAGCAGGTCGCCCGCCAGTTCTTTCTCAGCTCCGAGTACAGCTACACCCGCAAGCTGGCCGAGATCCTGCTGGCCCGCAAGATCGAGTCCGAGCTGAGCAAGGACGAGATCTTCGAGCTGTACCTGAACAAGAGTTTCTTCGGCAACCGCGCCTACGGTGTGGCTGCCGCCGCCGAGTTCTACTACGGCAAGAAGCTGAACGAGCTGGACCTGGACGAAATGGCCTCGCTGGCCGGCATCCCCAAGTTCCCCTCCTCCGGCAACCCGATCTCCAACCCGGAACGTGCCCGCCAGCGCCGCGACAATTACGTGCTGCAGCGCATGGCCGACCTGAAGTTCGTCAGCCAGGCCGAGGCCGATGCGGCCAAGGCCGTGCCGATGCACGCCACCCCGCATGAGCCGCCGGTGGAGGTGTACGCCCCGTACGTGGCCGAGCTGGTGCGCCAGGAAATGATCGCCCGCTTTGGCGGCGACGTGGTCAACAAGGGTTACCACGTCACCACGACCATCGATGCCACCCTGCAGGAATCGGCCAACCTGGCCGTGCGTGACGGCCTGCTGCTGTACGACCACCGCCACGGCTGGCACGGCGTGGAGAAGCAGGTGCAGCTGGGCGCCGGTGATGACGCCGCCGCCCTGGCCGAGCACCTGCGCGGCATCGTCGGCCAGGCCGGACTGCTGCCGGCCATCGTCGCCAGCACCGGCGCCGACGGCAGCGCCACCGTGGTCCTGGCCAACCGCAGCGAGATCGTGTTGCCGGCCGGCGCCGCCAAGTGGACCAACAAGACCCCGGGCAAGCTGGTACAGCGCGGCGACATCGTGCGCGTGCGCGCTGGTGCCAAGGAAGGCGAGTGGCTGCTGGACCAGATCCCGCGCGGCCAGTCCGCGCTGGTCTCGCTGGATGCCCACAGTGGTGCCCTGAAGGCGCTGGTCGGTGGCTTCAGCTTCTCCGGCAACAAGTTCAACCGTGCCACCCAGGCCCGTCGCCAGCCGGGTTCGAGCTTCAAGCCGTTCGTCTACGCGGCCGCCTTCGACAAGGGTTACAACCCGGCCTCGATCGTGCTCGACGCCCCGGTCGTGTTCCGCGACCGCCGCGGCAAGACCTGGGCCCCGCAGAACGATGGCGGTGGCTTCCGCGGCCCGATGCGCCTGCGCGAAGCGCTGGTGCAGTCGCGCAACCTGGTCTCGGTGCGCCTGCTCGACGGCATGGGCGTGGACTACGCACGCAAGTACATCAGTGAGTTCGGCTTTGCCGAATCGGAACTGCCGCCGAACCTGTCGATGTCGCTGGGTACCGCCTCGCTCACCCCGCTGTCGGTGGCCCGCGGCTACGCCGTGTTCGCCAACGGCGGCTCGCGCGTGGACACCTGGCTGATCGACCAGGTGACCGACCGCGACGGCACCGTGGTGTTCAAGGAGAACCCGGCCCTGGCCTGCCGCGAGTGCGCCGGCACCAGCGACCAGCCGGTGAACCAGGTGGTGGATGGCTTCAACTTCGGCGCGCCCGCGCCCAAGCCCGATGCCACCGCGGCTGCCAAGCCGGCCACCGAAACCCCGGCCGCACCGGTCAACCCGGACGCCCGCACCGCCCCGCGCGCGATCGACGCCCGCACGGCCTACCAGCTGGTGTCGATGATGCGCGACGTGGTCCAGCGCGGTACCGGTACCGCCGCCAAGGTGCTCGGCCGCGCCGACCTGGGTGGCAAGACCGGTTCGACCAACGACCACCGCGATGCCTGGTTCTCCGGCTTCGGCGGCCCGTACGTCACCACGGTCTGGGTGGGCCGCGACGACTTCCGCTCGCTGGGCTACCGCGAATACGGTGGCAAGGCCGCCCTGCCGATCTGGATCGACTACATGCGCGTAGCCCTGAAGGACGTGCCGCTGGCCGAGAACGAACCGCCGGCCGGCATGGTCCAGGCCACGCTCAACGGCGCGGTGGAGTGGGTGAAGGTGGAAGACATGGACCGCCTGACCGACTACGACCTCAACCTGCAGAACACCCCGCAGGCCGACGCCGCCGCGTTCGATATCTTCTAAGGCCGGCATGGGTGCCGGTACAGGTGGGTGCCAACCGTTGGTTGGCACTTGGACATCCGCCGGGCATGGCCCGGCGCTACCGGTAGATGCCAACCAAGGTTGGCCGCTACCAATGCCCGCCCCCACGCAGATGTCACATCACTGCGCTAACCTGTCCGCAGGTCGCATCAGGAGTCATTGCATGCATCGGGCACGTCAGCATGCTGCCAGCCAGACCCGCGAGCGGCGCCACCGCCTCGCCCACGAAGCCGCCCGCCTCATGGCCGAAGGCGGCATCCGCGATTACCACCAGGCCAAGTTGAAGGCCGCCAGCCGTCTCGGCATCCACGACGATGCCTCCCTGCCCCGCAATTCCGAGATCGAAGACGCCCTGCGCGAACACCAGCGGCTGTTCGCCGGCCCCCAGCATGGCAACGAACTGCAGCGGCGCCGCGAAGCGGCAGTAAATGCCCTGGAGTTCCTGCATGGCTTCGCCCCGCGCCTGGTCGGGCCGGTGCTGGATGGCACCGCCGACGCCAACAGCCCCGTGCAGCTGCACCTGCACAGCGACGACGCCGAGGCCGTGCACCGCTTCCTGGACGAACACCGCATCCCCGCCGAATCGCGCGTGCGGCGGCTGCGCCTGGACCGCGAACGCAGCCTGGATGTCCCGGTCTGGGTGTTCAGCGCGGAGGAACTGACCTTCGATCTGGCCGTGCTGCCCTATGACGCCCTGCGCCAGGCACCTCTGTCGTCGGTGGATGAGAAGCCGATGCGGCGGGCGTCCATCGCGCAGCTGCGGCAGCTGCTGGCGGAAGCGGAGATCACCGCCTACGTCAGCGGCTGAGACCTGCTCTGGTAGAGGCCAACCTCGGTTGGCGCTCCTGATCTGTGTCGACCAAGGTCGACACCTACCAAAGCAATGTCGACCAAGGTCGACACCTACCCGAGCACGGGCCGCCCCTGCAGGGCCGGGCCGAGCATGTGCCGCTGGTACCAGGCCTGGAACATCAGCACGGTCCACAACAGCGGGTGCCAGCGCCGCTCGCCGGCCATGAACTGGTGCCACATCGCCAGAATCCGTTGTTCATCAAACAGGCCGTGCGCACGCAGCGCGGCGGGCGACAGCAGTGCATCGGCCCATGGCCGCAGTGGACCGCGCAGCCATGTCGCCAGCGGCGGCCCGAACCCGCGCTTGGGACGGTTCACCAGCGCTTCCGGCAGGTAGCGCCGCAGCACCTGCCGCGGCAACCACTTGTGCTGGCCGTCGCGGTACTTCATGTGCGTGGGCAGTTGCCAGGACAACGCCATCACCTCCGCATCCAGCAGCGGCGCATGCACCTGCAGGCCCGCATGCAGGCCCGCACGATGGGTCTTGGTGAGAATGCCCTCTGCCAGTTCCATCGATACTTCCAGCTGCTGCAGCTGCAGCGCGTCGTCGGCATGCAGCGGCACGCCATGCGGGTCGTCATACAAAGTGCGCAGCATCCGCGCGCCGTTCACCAGCTGGCAGGGCTGCCGCCAGCGCACCGTGCGCAGATGGAAATGATGGCGGATATCAGCACTGGCCACGTTCGCCATCAGCGCCGGCCAGCCGCCCAGCCGTGGTGCTTCGCCGTACCGCTTCACGCAGCTGCCGGCCAGGCGGCGCAGCGGTGAAGGCAGCCAGCGGGCCAGGCGTGCGTTGCGCAGCGCCTTGGCGTGGGCCGCGTGGCCCAGCCACAACTCGTCGCCGCCATCGCCGGCCAGGGCCCGGCCCCAGCGGTGGCCCATCCACTGGCTGGCCAGCAGGGTCGGCAACTGCGACGCATCGGCGAACGGCTCGCACCAGGCCTCGGCCACCTCCGGCAGCAGCTCACGCGCCGAAGCACCACACAGCACCACCTCATGATGATGAGCACCGAGCACCTTGCCCACGGCCGCTGCCCACGGACGCTCGTCATGGCCCTCGTCGCGGAAGCCCACGCACAGCGTTTCGATGGGCGATGCACACTGCGCCTGCAAGGCCGCTGCCACCAGCGATGAATCGATGCCGCCGGACAGGAAGCATGCCCGCGCGCCCGCAGCCTGCGCATCGCCCACCGCACGATGCAGCAGTGCGTCCAAGCGCTGCACGGCCACCCGGTCATCCTGCGCAGCGTGCAGCGTGATGGGGTCTGGAGCGGTATGGGCCAGCGACTGGATGCGCTGGTCAATGCCGGGGTGGTGCATGCGCGGGCCATTGACCAGCATGCGCGCATCCACCTTCAGCACCGCACCGGCACGCAGCTTGAACAGGCCGTCGAGCATGCAGTGCGGCGCAGGCACGTAACCGCGCTGCAGGTACAGGGCCAGCACATCACGGTTTATCGTGGGCTCACAGCGTGGGTCGGCGCGCAGCATGCCCAATGAAGAAGCGAAGGCGAAATCGCCCTGCAGCCAGCCATAGTAGAGCGGGTGCTGGCCGGCCACATCGCGCACCAGCCACAGTTCCAGCGATTGCACATCCAGCACCGCCAGCGCATAGGCACCGCGCAGCTGCGGAAGCACCCGCGCAATACCCTGCGCGCTGATCATTGCGGCAAGTCCCTGCCCGCCAGGCGCCATCATCAGCCCGTCAACGGCGACCACGTAACGGCCACAGGCCGATACCTGCACCGGCCTGCCCGGCGGCTGGCCCTGGCGACCACGCGCCAGAGCGATGGTGCTCAGCGGATCCTGCCAGCACGAGGCTTCCTCAGTGGCACCCTGCAGCGTGGCCAGCATGCCCAAGGCACGCCGCTTGGGCGACAGCGCCCGCATGTAAGGGGTCCAGACCCCTGCAATACCATTCATTCGCACGCGCCCGTGGCAGTGCACGCGCCAGGGCGGGCGGTGGGAGAGAGACACCGCCCGCCCCGGCCCGGGCGTCAGAAGTTGTACCCGTAGGAAACGGTCAGCTGCGAATTGTTCAGGCGCTTGCCGCCTGCTGCCTTGGCCACTTCACTGTTCTTGCGGGATCGCAGCACGTCATACTCGGTACGCAGGAAACTGCTGTCGGTCAGGTAGATGTTGGCGCCCACGCCGTACTGCATCGCCAGGCCGCGCGCCTTCACCTTGCCCAGATCACCACCAGGCGCGTACTTGGTCTGCATCTGGCCTGCACCCACGCGACCGAACAGCTCTACGCTGTTGCCCACCGGGATGATGCCCAGTGCCGAAACGGTGAGTGCGCGGCTGCTGACATCGGCACGCTGGCTGGTGCCCTGCTTCTTGGAGCTCTTCTTTTTACCCTTGGCCGTTCCACTGAAATCCGACTCGATGGCCAGGTACTCGTTGATGCGATAGCCGGCGCCCAGGGTGTAGGCCAGCTTCGAGCTGCCTACGTCCTTGGACTTCTTGTGCGCAGCGGACTGCTTGCCGTGTGCGGTGACCTTGCCCTTGCCCAGGCCCACCACCCCGTATGCACCGACTCGATCACCGGCATCGGCAAGCGCAACAGCGGGGCAGGCAACCAGGGCCAGGGCGACGATCAGAGGAGACAGCGACTTGCTCATGTGGAACTCCACGTTGTTGGAGTCCCCAGATTGGCGACAGCGCCGCTTCGCTTCCTCAGCGCAACCGTGGTGGCGATGTGACCATGTCACTGGCGCGTGTAACCGCGCGTGCCGAACCGTGCAGCCGACTGAACCCCACCCTGCCCGCGGCAGCTCATGTCGCTTTTGGCAATAACGTTTCCGCCCCCTGCCAACTACGATCCGGGCTGGTCTGCAAACATTCCTGAAAAACATGCACCGTCTACTGCTCGTTGAAGACGATGATCGGCTGGCCGATCTGACCACCCGCTACCTGCAGCGCCATGGCTTCCAGGTGCAGCGTGCCGACTGTGGCGAGGCCGCGCTGGCGCAGGTCCGCGCGCAGGTGCCGGATATCATCCTGCTCGATCTTGGCCTGCCCGATATGGACGGACTGGACATCTGCCGCGCGCTGCGCACCCACTATCGCGGCCTGCTGTGCATCTACAGCGCGCGCGCCGACGACATCCACCAGGTGGTGGGGCTGGAGCTGGGCGCCGACGACTACTTCACCAAGCCGCAGGAACCTGCCGTGCTGCTGGCACGCCTGCGCGCCCATCTACGCCGATCCGGCAACGTAGCCGTGGACGAGGCCGCGCTCGCCTTTGGCCAGTTGCACATCGACTCCAGCAGCCGCAGCGTGCATCTGTGCGGACAACCCGTGGCACTGACCACGGCGGAGTTCGATCTGCTGGTGCTGCTGGCACGCAACGCTGGGCGCATCATGCACCGCGATGATCTGTTCAAAGGGCTGCGCGGCATCGACTTCGATGGCATGGACCGCTCCATGGACGCGCGCGTCTCGCGCCTGCGGCGCAAGCTGGGCGATGCCGATGCCGAGCCCCTGCGCATCCGCACCATCCGTGGCCAGGGCTACCTGTTCAACGCGACTGCCTGGCAATGACGCGTCGGTTGCCGCGGGGCGCGCTGCCGCTCTACGCGCGCTACTGCACGGCCTTCATCATTGCCCAGTTGGTGCTGCTGACCGCCGGCTCGCTGCTGTGGGAGCGGTTCATGGACGATACGCCGGTGTCGACGCTGCACTTCCGGGTGCAGGGAAGCCATGCGCTGCTGGCGGAGAAGCTGTTGCAGGCACCGGCCGAAAAGCGGCCGGCCGTCCTGAAGACCCTGCAGGACGTATTTGCCTACCCGCTGCAACTGCAGCCGCTGGAAACGGTGGCGGCAAACCTGCCCGCGGACGAGGCTGGCCAGCTGCGACGGGGCCACATCGTCATCTCAGACGATGGCGCATACAGCCACCAGCGTTTGGGGGTCACCGCCTCCGTAGTCACCCTGGGCAGCTTCTACGATCTCCCGTCGGATCCTCCGCTGCATCCGCTTGAGGAAGAGCTGTACTGGCTGAGCCTGCTGTCCACCCTGGTGGCCGCCATTGCCCTGCCGTTGTATTTCCTGATCCACCGCCTCTGGCACGACGTGCGGGTACTGCATGGCAGCGTGCAGGACCTGCGCGCAAATGACTTCAGCCATCCCATTCCCGCGCTGCGCACGCGACTGCTGCGGCCGCTGGGGCAGGCGCTGTGTGATCTGTCCCAGCAGCTGCGCGTCCTGCTCGACGGCCAGCGCCTGATGGGCCAGGCCATGGCCCATGAACTGCGTACACCGCTGGCCCGGCTGCACTTCACCGCCGGCTTGATGGAGGAGCAGCAGCCGCCACTGCAGGGCGAACATGCCGCGCTGCTGCGTGAGCTGCAGACCGATCTGCAGCTGTTGCAGGAGCTGGCTGCGGCCAGTGTGGAATACATGCGATTCGGGCGGATGCCGCTGGTCGAACGCAGCCGGGTGCAGGTGGCACCGCTGCTGGAGGCCGCTGCCGGCCATGCTACCCGCCGCGACGGCCCCAGGCTGGTGATGGATTGCGAGCCTGGCTTGACGGTGGAGGCCAACGCCGCCGCTCTGGAACTGGCCGTACGCAACCTGATGGCCAACGCGATGCGCCACGGCAAGCGCCAAGTCTGCGTGCGCGCCACGTGCGAGGACCAGGGCCTGCGGCTGCAGGTGGATGATGACGGCCCCGGCATATCGCCTGCGCACCGCGAGCATGTATTTGCGCCTTATGTGCGCCTGCATGACACTCCCGGCGGCTTCGGCCTGGGGTTGGCCATGGTCAAGACCGTGGCCGAGCGCCACAGCGGCCATGTGTGCATCGGCGACAGCGAACTGGGTGGCGCCGCCGTCACCCTGTGGTTGCCTGCGGCAACGACAGGGTAGAGGCCAACCTTGGTTGGCGCTCTTGATCTGTTTCGACCAAGGTCGACACCTACCCGAGCACGCACGTGCATCACATCGCGTAACGTGGGTCCAGCGGCTTGTCCATCAGCCGCGACAGCCACGGCATCGGCTCACGCCGCGGGTACTCCTCCATCATCCGCTCGTGCAGCACCTGGATGTCACTCAGCATCCAGCCGTGGAAGACCACATCGTGGAATGAGTCCGACCACGAGTTCTGCAGCCGGTCCAGGTCTCCCTCCAGCGGCGGCAGCGCACCGTCGGGCAGGTCCAGCATCGGTCGCAGTGCCGCATCCAGTCTGGCCGTGCGCTCCCCTGCCCTGCGCAGCTGCGCCACGCTCTCCTTCACATGCCAGCAGATGAAGGGCGCACACACGCCCGTCGCGCGGATGTAGTCGGAGATATCCGCCAGCATGTCCGCCTGCAGCTGCTTGGACTCTTCGCCCAGGTAGAGTTCGCGCGCCCGCAACGCACGCAGCGTCGCCGCCCGCACCTCGTCGGCGGTCGTGAAGTCCTGCCCGGGATGGCTGACACCGTAATGCGCCACGGCCACGCGATGCATCGACTGCTCGCGGATCATCCGCACCTGGATCTTCGCCGCCTCCGGGTGCACGCGCGGCACCGGCGGATCACTCAGCTTCCAGATGATCCAGCAGGAATAGATCAGGCCCAGGAACAGCAGCGCATACACCCATGTCCATCCGTTGATGCTGCGGACCACGTAGTTGTACCGCGCACGCCACACATAGAAGCGCCGGTAGGTCATGAAGCGGCTGAACTTCTTGTACATCGCCATCTCCCTTTGAAGTGCCCCGGCGCAACGGGCATCCTTCTGCGCGCCACGCCGGGGCTGCACGGCTTACCAGCCGATGCCCACACCCACGCCCATGCTGCGTTCACCACTATTGGTGAAGGCACCATTGAGGCTGAAGGTGGCCGAGCCCTTGTCGTTCAACACGCGCTGGTAGCCCACGGCCATGGCCGATTCGCCATCGCTGTAGCCCACGCCCGCACCGAGGCGGTTGTAGGTGTTCAGGCCGGCGGTGTTCATGGCCATCGCACTCTGCGCGCTGCTCATCGCTGCCATGCGGTTGAAGCGCTTGTCCATCTTGTCCAGGCGCGCATCCACCTCGCGGGAGATGCCATCGCTGTACTCGTTGGCGCGGGCCAGCATCCTCTCCAGCTCGGCGGTGTCCACCTGCGGCGTGGGCGATTCCGGCTTGGGCGCGTCGGCCTGCGGCTGCGGTGAGGACTTCGGCGCGTTGCCTGCATCGGCTACGGACTTGTTGTCACTGCTGGACGGCGGCGGCGGGGTCGGCGCGTCGGCGGCCGGCGTTGCCGCCGGGGTGGACGATGCGGCGCTGTCCACAGCCGCCACGGTCAGCGCACGCGACTGCGGTGCCTGCGGCTGGCCGTCGATGCGCTGTTCCAGCCCGTCCATGCGGCCGTTGAGCTGCTGCTGCATGGAATGCAGCTGGCCACCGTTGACCGCATCGCGGCTGCCGGCGGCGATGGCACCGTTGGCGACGTTGGACAGCACCATGCCGCTGGCACCGGCGAAGGTGAGCTGGTTCAGGCCGTCGTTGCGGACGGTCGGGCTGTCCTGGAAGACCGCGCGGAGCTGGGATTCCACGTGCTCGGTGCGGGTGGTGTTGGTGACGACGGCGGCGTCCAGGCTGGACAGGGCGTCGTTGAGGGTGGACTGCTGGCCGCCCTGCACGTTGAAGGTGGGGTTGATGATGTTGCCGTTGACATCGACATCGCCGCCGAGGGTGGCGAGCGCACCGCGGAGCTGGCCGACGGTGGCGGCATCGGTGGTGTTGCGGCCGTTGGCTACGTTTACGATGCGGCGTTGCAGGTAGTCGTTGCCGATCGATAGGGTATTCGCCTCGAGAGCGACTGAATCGGCTCCCAGAGAAACACTTCGGTCCGCGCCGCGTATCACTCTACTCCCCACCCCAAAAGCCATACCGTACATCGCTTCCACATTCGTATTGCTACCAATTGCAATGCCATAGGCACCATAAGCGCCTACCCAAGCTCCGCGGCCAATCGCAGTACTGTTAGTGGATTCTGCTGTCGCATAGCTACCGATTGCGGTTGAACCATCTCCATGCGACTTTGCGTCACTACCTACCGCTACCCCCAGGTATCCAGCCTGTGCAGCCTTTGACTCATTGTCACTATAGATGGCAATCGAATTTGAGGCTCGCTCCAGTTTCGCCACCATCTCATTCGTTTGATTGAGCTGCCGCCCGGTAACCACATCACGGCTCTCCGCAGAGACCACCCCATCAGCAACACCCGTCAACCGCGCGCCGCCGTAGTCAATCACGTTGCCCTGCTCCGCCGCCATCAGCCCGCGCGACAGCAGCCCATCACGCTCACCGCGCAGGTCATCCAGATCATTGCGGTTGCGGGCGATCTCCTGCTTCGCCTCAAACAGCTGGCTACCGGTAACGGCGTCACGGCTGCCTGCGGCAATGCGGCCGTCGGCCAGATTGGTCAGCACCGAGCCGTTGGCGCCTGCCAGAACCAGCTGATTCAGGCCATCGGCACGCACCGACGGGCCATCCTGGAATGCGGAGCGCAGCTTGCCTTCAAGGTTGTCTACGCGGCTGTCTGCAGTGACCACGGCACTGTCGAGTGCGGCCAAGGCGTCGCCGACGTTGTTTTGAGTGCCGCCTTGGACGTTGTAGGTGGGAGTTATGATGTTGCCGCTGCCATCCATGCCTGCGCCCGCCCCTAGATTCCGAAGGGCATCGCTAAGCTGAGCGACCGTAGAGGCGTCTGACAGGCCTACGCCACGTCCGACGTTAGTGATCCTGCGCACCAATCCCTCGCCACCAAGCGACACCGTGCCAGCCACATCAGCAATGGAACCTTCGCCGATTGCGATACTGCCTTTAGCGGCGCCCATTACCTTGGAGTCAGCTCCAAACGCAACGCCGCCTTCTGCCTCAACACGAGAGCCCGCACCAAGTGCGAACCCCTTGGTAGCACCCTGCATGACCGTGGAGCCCCGTCCCAGTGCCACAGAATTGGTTGCCAATGCTCTGGCGTATCCACCCACAGCAACCCCTCCCTCACCAAGTCGGGATGCTTCTGCAGATTCACCAATGGCAACACCAAACCAGCCTGCATACGCGTCCTCACTGTATTCATCCGTACCGATCTTGAAGAAGCGGCCGCCGTATTCCATCGAGGAAATTCGCTCATTAGTGGCAAATAGCTGCCCACCATTCACCGCATCAGTACTCGCCGCCGAGCTGATATCGCCCGCAGCCACCCCACGCAACTTGCCGCCAGCGACGTCCACACTCCCATCGGCAGCAAACTTCACCACGCCATCCAAGTCCGGATCGAAGGCCTCAAACTCCGAGCGCAGCGCATCCAGATCGCGTCGATTGTCGGCAATGCGGCCAGACTGCGCCGTCAGATCGCGGGTATGGCCTGCAAGCACGCCCTCATTTGCCTTGACCCTCTCGTTGGTAGTGAACAACTGCTTGCCGGCCACCGCCTCCGTGCTGCTGGCGTTGATCGCGCCTTCGGCCAGACCAGTCAGACGGCGGCCAGCGCCCGACTTGTTGCTTACGTCCAGAACAGTGCCCGAATTCTGTCCACCCAGGCGGAGGTTGCTGTCGACCGCCACCTGGCTGAGCAGCCCATCAAGCGTGTTGGCCTTGCCCAAGGCAGTATCTGCAGTGGCCTGCGCTGTGCTGGCGGCTGTCTGCGCCGCCGTCGCCACGGTGTGTACAGAGGACAGCTCGGTATTGGTGGCGTTGAGTTGTCTGCCAGTCACTGCTTCGCTGCTGGTCGCGCTCAACTCACCATCTTTTACATTGACAATCGAGCGCTTTACCTTTGCATTTCCCACAGATACCTGATCTACCGCACTCGTTGCTGAACCTGATCCGAGGGCGACAGCGTTGGCGTGTGATGCAACCGCTCGCTCACCGAGTGCGATCGCAAATTTTGACTCCTCACCCATTACCTTGGCCTGGTACCCAAATGCCACGGCACCCTCCGCCTGCGAGTGCGCTCCGGCACCCACTGCAAAGGAGGACCACGCATCCGCGTTGGCTTGATGGCCCAGGGCGATGGACTGCTTGCCCGTCGCATGGCTTTCCCTGCCCAGCGCCAGACTTGACTCGGCCGTGGCGGCTGCACTGGCACCGGCGGCAAATGCACCGGCGCCGTCAGCGATGGCGCGGTTTGATTCAGATGCGGCTGTTCCACTGGCCACGGTCTGACCAAGCGATGCGGCCTGGCGCCAGGCTTGCTCGGCAGCGACGGCCGCCGCCTCGGCCTTCGCCAGAGCCCGCGCGCCCTTCTCATCGGCCGAGTTGACTGCCTGGTTGGTGGCAAACAACTGCTGCCCGGTCACCGCATCGGTGCTGGTGGCCGTCAGCGCGCCGTCGGCCACGTTGACGATCTTTCGCTTTTCCCTGTCGTTCCCAACCGATACCTGATTGCGGGCCGTGGTAACGGAACCTGCGCCAAGCGCAACGGCGTTCGCGTGCGAAGCGCTTGCCCGCTCGCCCAGCGCAACGGAGAACTTTGAATCCTCGCCGATGACGCTTGCGTTATACCCTAGCGCGATGCCACTTTCTGCCTGGGAATGTGCACCGGCGCCAAACGCAAACGAAGACCATCCCTCTGCCTTTGCGCCTTGACCCAGCGCCATCGATTGACGCCCCCGCGCACGGCTGTCCTGGCCAATGGCCAAGGCGGACGCGCCGCTTGCGGCGGCGCCCGTACCGCCGGCAAAGGCACCTGCCGCAGAGGCCACTGCCTTGTTGGCATCTGTGGGTGCCGTGCCGGTCGCCAGCATGTTGCCAAGTGCGGAGGCTTCGGCGAGTGCACGCGTTGCGCGGTCGCTTGCGGAGGTAACGTCTTGATTGGTGGCAAACAATTGCTGCCCGGTCACCGCATCGGTGCTGGTGGTGCTCAGCGTTCCGTTTCGGACACCATTGAGGTAACGCAGATCGCCATTCTTGTTACTGACCGTCAGTACGTTACCGGTATTCTCGCCACCGACGCGGATGACGCTGCTGGGGGAGGTCTGGGTCACCAGCTTTGTATTGATCAGCGCCTGATCCGCAGCCGCCCGCGCGGCCGCCGCATCCGATACACCTTGCTCCGCCTTCTCCCGGACCCGAAGCAGCTGTCGCCCGTTCACGGCGTCCAGGCTGTACATGGTCACGTTGCCGTCGTCAACATAGACCACGCGCCGCGGCCTATCGGCATTGCCAACTGAGACGACGTAGGTTTCCGTCGCAATAGCGCCTCGGCCAAGGGCGACCGACCCAACGCCTTTCGCCTGGGCTCCATATCCCAAGGCAATGCCGTCGTACTCGGCCCTCGCGTCGCCACCCAACGCAACAGCACCGGTCCAACCGGCAGTGCCTGCGTAGGCATCGCCACCAATGGCGATCCGCGATATCCCTCCGTCATTGCCCACCGTTCTTGCGGAGCGCCCCATTGCAATGGAATGGTCTCCGAATGCGTAGGCATGGTGGCCAAGCGCAACAGCGCCGAATCCATCGGCTTCGGAACGCGCGCCAAACACTGCGCTTCCACCTCGCTTCGCCCTTGCATCAAATCCAAACACGGCATTGTTGTCACCCACCGACCGTGACCAGTTGCCGAACAACGACGAGTACTTACCCTGCATGTGGTTGCTCATGCCTAGCATCATGTAGGAAGTTGTGTTGGCACCCAGCGTGTTTGCTTGAGAGCCCTCCAGTTGTGCGAGATAGGGAATGCAATTGAACACCGGCTGGCTCCGGCTTTGGCATGCTTCGTACACGACTGCCCGCGCATCCTCCAAACCGAGGCTGGGCAAGAGAGAAGCCGCCGCAACTGCGCATGCAGCTGCACACCTCGAGGCTGCCTTTCCGCGCGGTGCAGTCAGCTCGCTGGCCACCACCCAGCATTGCCGTGCGGTGGACCAGATGCGGCGATAGATTTTGTTCATCAGGTGTCTCCTTAACAGGGAATACAGAAGAAACCCGCCCGCGCCCAGCGCAAGGCGGGGTGCGGGGATCAGGGTGTAAGGGTCTGCACGTGCTCGCGGTAGCCATCGCGGGTCAGCCGGTAGCGCAGCTGCACGGTGTGCCCGGCTTCAACGGCAAACGGCAGCTGCAGCGCACTGCCGGGGTACAGGCTGCGGGAGACGTCGTGCGCAGTGCATCGATTGCCGATGCAATCGGAAATACTGGTAATGCCCAGGCGCAGCGTGCCGTCGTTGCGCAGGGTGTCGCCCTGCAGGCGTGGCAGCACCGTGCCGTCGGCCGGCAGCACGTTCACCAGCGCGCCCCAGACCAGGTTGACACCAACCTTGGCCTCGGCGGCTTCCTTTTTTTCTGCGGTTGCCTCTTCAGGCCCGCTGACGCCTTCGAAGTACACGCGGTATGCCGCTTCGCGCTCCACCGGCTGCAGCGGGATGACACGTATCAGGCGATTGCCTGCGCCTGACAGTGCGAATTTCGCAGGCGTCACCGCGATGGCTGCGTCGCCGGGCTCCACCTCCACCTCGCGCTCATCGACATCGGCCGGGTTGACGATGCGCCGCAGTGAGGCCTGGATGTACTGCGGCTGGGTGGACTGCGAGTAGACGCGGATCTGCGTACCCCGCTTGGCATCCACCGAGGTGCGCATGGGATGCACGGTGAGGTTGGCCTGGGCTGGCACCGCCAGCAGCAGGCAGAGCGGCAACAGACAGAAAGAAAGACGTTTCATGGACACTCCTGGTGGGGATCAGGGCACACCGGTGGGGACGCGCAGTTCGACCTTGAGATCGCCGCGGTAATAGCCCGCCTGTTTCTCGGCAATGGGCACGCGCGGCATCTCCAGCCGCAGCGGTGTATCCACGCAGAAAACGGGCTGGCTCATGCCGGGCAGCACCACCAGCTTCAACTTGGCGGTGTCGATGCCGGTAAGCTGTTCTTCCACCCCATTGCGCATGGTCAGCGGCGCGCCGTTGTAGTCGAGGGTGACGTTGTAATCGAGGCGTTCGCTGTCGCCGGTGCCGCCGCTGTCGCGGTGCCATGCGGAGAAGCCAGTGGGGCCGGGTGTTGGGCTGCCGGAATCGCGGACAGTGACGCCCAGGTAGGGGGCTTGCGAGCCGAGGCCGTCGTACAGGCACATATCCACGGTCGTGCCGCCACCCACGGTCTGGGTGATGGGGTCGTAGCGGAGGTTCATGCCGACGTGTGGGGAGATTTCGTCGAACTGCGGGAAGTAGATGGCTACTGCGTCGCGGTCTGTGATGGTGAAAGAGAAGTCGAAGCTATAGGTCGCTAGGATTGGGTTTATGGGAGTACGTAACGTTAGCTCTAGGCGTGCCGTCCACACTCCAGCTACCAGCTTTCTAAGCTCGTCCTGCCCAAGCAGCAGCTTCGCGCCAGTGCCCGCAGCGATCTCGGGACCGCACACATTCCCATAGGTTGACCAAGGTGCAAGCGGGACCCCGTGCCAGAAGTCCCCAAGACACGCTCTGTCTGCCATCGCTCTTTCGATACTGGCCGTAACGTTTAGATCAATGTGCGTGCCGCTTCTTCCCTCGCTAAATGTCAGCGGAATCGCCCGCTCACCCCCTGTTGAAAGCTCCCTCCCCTCCGTAGGGCAACGTCCGCTCTTAGCACTGGACTCTGATCTGCAAACGAAGTGCAAGCGTCCGTACGGCAGGCTCAAGTCTGTATGGGCATAGCCAAGCATAGTTCGACGTGGCAGCATCTCCACATCCCCCGGCAACGCCGACCTATCCCAACTCATCACGATGTCCCGATGCTCGCTCACCGGATGCGTCTCCGGCGGCCGCTGCGCAAACGCCCGCGGCGCCATAACCACCAGCGCGGTACTCAACATCACCCACATCAACCCACGAATTGCGCGCTTCATGGCGTACCTCCTGCCGCAGCGGTCTGCTGCGTGCCTGCAATCAACGCCTGTTCCTGCAGCAGCCGGGTCACACGCGCCTGCTGGCGGATGTCCGGCGGCAGCTGCGCCACCGAAAGCGGCTCGCAGTTCACTGCGCCCACCAGCATCACCACGCTGCGGCGCTCGCGCACCTGCAGCGGGCACTGCAGCAGGCGGTCGTCCTGCAGCAGGTACAGGGTGCGTTCGCGGCGCGGGAAATCGGCCACGAAACCGCCGTTGCTGCCGGTGCCGGGCACGGGGGCGTTGAGGATGCGGGCGCCGCCCAGCGGCACGCCGGCCACGTCGCGCGCGTTGCCGATGAAGGTGTAAGTCACTTCAATCGGCACCGGCATGCGCACCAGCCGACCGGGCGCGAGGAATAGCGGGCGTGCGCCGCCTACGCCAGTCACGCGGATGGCGGCGTCGCTGTTCAGTGCGCTGGCATCCTGCACTTCGGCGCGGTGCGATTGATAGGCCGACAGCGGCATCAGCCGGCGCTCGCCCAGCGCCAGGCGCTGCTTGCGCTGGCCGCCCACCTGCAGCTCGGCGGCCACGCCGGTCAGTTCCAGATCGTCGGTGCCATCCACCTGCACCGCCAGGCCGGCCTCGGCACCCAGGCCACCACCCCAGTAGAAACCACGACGACCCAGCGCCAGACCGGAGCTGTGGGTGGCGGTGTAGCTCAGTTCGTCGCCGCCGCGCTGCTGGTAGTGCGACACGCTGGCGCCGGTGTGGCCGTACTTGTTCTGGGTCTGGGCGCTGAGCGATGCGCTGTAGCGGTCATTGTTGTTGCCGCGCAGGTCTACGGTGGCCTCGCGGTACTGCGCATCCACTTCCTGGCGCAGGGTCTGGCCGGCGCTGTAGTTCACATCGGGGCGCGCGTGCTGCGGCTGGCGCACATCCAGCGCATAGCGCCGCTGCGAGCTGCCGATGTCGCGGCGCTGCAGGCGGGTGAGGCTGAGGTTGATGAAAATGCCGCGGTCGCGGCTGTCGCCCGCGCTGCGCTGCGTGGCCTGCTGCCATACGCCCACGCGTGTGGAGACGCTGAACTCCTGCCAGCGCTGCACGCGGCTGTAGCTGGCCTGCCAGGTGCGGGTGAGGTTGGGGTCGCGGCTGTAGCGCGGCTCCCACGGCAGCAGCGGGTCGAGCGCGGCCATGGGGTCATCGGGGTCGGGGGTGAGCACGGTGCCTCGGCTCCAGGTCTGGCGGCGGGTGTAGGCGACGTAGGCGTTGCCACCGCCGATGGGCAGTGACATCGAGGCGCTGAGCGAATCGGCGCAGGCCAGGCGGTCGCGGGTATCGGTTTCGAACTGGCAGGTGCGGCCACGCATGCGCTGCTGGTAGACGTTCCAGGACGCTTTGCGGCGGTAGGACAGCTGGTGCTGCTGGCCGCTGCTGCCATCGCTGCCGCGCATGCCGCTGAAGCTGGCGCGCACGTCCTGGGTGGTGAACATATGGCGCAGGTCCACGCGCAGCTCGCCGTAGCTGAAGCCGCCGAGATCGGCGACGCCTGCGGTAAGCGCCATGTCGCGGCCCATGGGCACGCGCAGGCCGGCCATGGCCGCCATCTCGCCATCGAAGCGGTCGCTGCGGCGCTCGTTGCGGCGGCCGCCCTGCATGAACCACTGCACGCTGCTGTTGGCCCAGTCGCCGCCCTTGTCGAACGGTGCTTCCTCGCTGCGCACCAGCACGCCGTCTTCGTAGATGCGCAGGGTGATGGTGTAGTTGCCGAACGGGAAGCGGCGCGTGTCCAGATCGTTGATGCCGGCCTGCAGGTAGAAGCTCTGCAGCAGGCGCTCGCCATCGAAGGCGTCCACGCGTGCATCGCGGGCCAGCAGCACCGTCAGCGGCGTGGACTGCACGGCCGCTTCGGTATCCACGTAGGCCTGGGTGGTGCCGATGCGCAGCCCGGCGAAGCGGTCCATCGGCAGCATGCTGAAACTGAAGGTGCCGCCCTGCGGGCTGGACAGGTTGCGGCGATCCATGCGCCCAGCCTGCAGGTAGTGCTGCGGGCCCAGGTCATGGCGGTAGTAGGCGTTGTCGAACTGGAAATCGTGGCGGCGCCGGCCACCGCGGTACTGCTGGCTGTTGAAGTTCCAGTCCACGGCGATGTGGCCGCGCTCGAACATTCCCAGCGCGCCCGCGCCCTGGGCGGTGATGGCCTGGTAGCCACGGCCGCCGCTGAGGTTGATGGTCTGCTGGTGCAGGAAGGCGTTTTCGGCGTTGCTGCTGATCTGGTGGAAGCGGCTGGCAGCGGGCTCGGCGGTGATCCACTGCTTGGCCACGAACAGACGCACCGCGCCCTCGCCTTCGTCGTACAGCGCGCGCACGGCGTTGGGGTCCTCTGGCGGATCGAGATAGCCGCAGCCGGCTTCGGCACCGCCAAAGCGGCAGGCCAGGTGGCTGTTGCGCGGCAGCGGCTGCGAGAGTGCTGGCAGCAGTGCGGCCTGCGCGTCGGGTGAAAGACCGAGCGCCTGCAGCACGCGCTCGGGATCTTCCAGCTGCACGTGTTCCAAGGTGACGCGCACCGGCGACAGCCCAGCGCTGCGGCCGAACAGACGGATGTCGAGTTGTTCGGTCTGGCCTTCGACCAGATCCTCGAAACCGACGGGAACGCCGCGTGCCGCGACCAGCGGCGTGGCCAGCGACAAGGCGAGCGCGACCGCCAGCCGGGTGACGGCGGGTGCGGGAGCTTTCATGGGTGGTGTGCCTGGTGCGGCCGGCCCGGTGGTCGGGCCGGCGCGGGGTTCAACGCTGGGTGTTACGGGGTGCCGGCGCTCTGGACCATGGCGATGTTGACGATGCCCACGTACTTGCCAGCATCCAGGATGGCAGTGGCATTGCCTTGTGCAATGCGCAGATCCATCGGGATGGATGCGCCGGGTAGCGCGCCATCGAACAGATTGCTGGCATCGTAGGTGCGCTGGGTCGTAGTCAGGGCTTGGCCGTTGAGGCTGACAGCCAGGGGCACCGGCGTGCCACCACCGCTTTCCAGTACCAGCGTCGGGTCGGCCCCCAAACGCACTTCAATATCTTTCTTGGGGTCGTTGCTGTAGATGCGAACGCGCTGGGTCCACGGCACCAGCAGGCCCGTGCCCGGGTTGTGCGCCATCTTGACCGAGTCGTCCAGCGGTGTGCCGTCAGCCTTCAGGAGAGCGAGCGTCGGATCCACGTCGGCCCAGACGGCGATATCGACGTCGGCGGCGTGTGCGGACAGCGAAGCGGTGACCAGCGCTGCAGCAAGCGCGGCCTTTTTCAGGAAAGTGTTCATCGGTGTTGTCTCTCTCGGACAATGAAAGGAAGAAGCTCCCCTCCCGGAGGAAGGAGGGTGGGAGGGGAGCGTCACCACACCGGAGGTAGGGAGTGGCGACGGAGAGAATGGTAGGAACCCCTACCCCCGTTGACCATTCAACGATTCCTAAATATTTGGTTGTTAAGGAATTTTAGGGATGACGGTCAAGATTTGAGAGAGATGCAACTTTTCGCTGTTTGTTTTGCAACTAACCTCATTGCTCGAGCAGAGGGCATCCACGCATGGCGTGGCTCTACTGTGGATTCAGAGAGCAAACGCGTAGCAGTAGATCCACGCCATGCGTGGATGGCACAGACGCCGCCGGGCATGGCCCGGCGCTACCCCAAAAACATCAGGCCGCCTTTCGGCGGCCTGATGGTCAGATCATTCAAGCGTGTGCTGTCAGAAGAAGATCGCGTACAGGATCAACAGCGGAATCGGCACGCCCAACAGCCAGAGCAGAATCATTTTCATGGCAGGTCTCCTTGCATGGAATGCGGGTTACAGGTCGCGGCGGCGGCCGCCCCAGGTGGCGCTGAGGCTGGCGAAGAACGCACCGATCAGCAGGGTGATGAACAGCCACAGCGCGGCATAGGCCGTGGCCTTGCGCGCATCGTCAGCCGCCTGCTGGGCCGTGTTCTTGGCCTTTTCAAGCGCGGCACGCATGCGGGTCTGCACATCGGCCACGCGGGCCTGGGCTTCGGCCTGGCTCATACCGGTCTCGCGGGCGATCAGGCTGGCAAGGTACTGGGTGTCGGCCGGGTCGAGGCCATCAACCTGCAGGCTGTTGACGATGATGCGGTTCACCTCGGCACGCACCTCACGACGGTCGCCCATCGGGCCATGGCCCGGCATGGGGCGCGGCGGCGGTGCCATACGGGCGTCACGCGGGCCGGCAGTGGCGGCCACCGGCGGCGGCGGCGGTGCTGTCGGGTCCATCGGGGCATTGCCCGGGGCGGCGCCCGGTGCAGGCGGGGCCGGCGGCGCAGCGGCGGCATCCGGGCCAGGGGTGGTTGCATTACGGAACAGCGAATCCACCCAGTAGTTGAGGTCGCCTTCCGGCGCACCCGCAGCCGCCGCACCGGCACCGGCCGCGGCAACACCTGCAGTGGACGCTGCAGCACCTGCGGTGGCGCCTGCAACCTTGGCACCGGCACCCAGCACGCCGCCGATGGCCGAGGTCAGCAGACCGGCGGTGAGCAGCGTGGCGACGGCCCACGACACGAAGCCGTGTGCGGTATCGCGGAAGTAGGTTTCATCGCCGTGGATCTGTGTCCACTTGGTGCGCAGACGGCCCGCGATGTAGCCGCCCAGGCCGGAGGCGGCCAGTGCGGTGAAGGTCAGCCAGGCGACGCTGGACCAGCCGAAGGTTTCTTTGCTGACACCTTCAAACGACCACGGCGAGACCGAGGACAGGCCGAGGCCCACGCCGAGGATCAGCAGGATGAGGGAGAGCGCGGCGGCCGCGGCAGCACCGGCGAAGATGGCGCCCCAGGACACAGCGCTTTCGCTGGGCGGCGCCACGATGGGCGCGGTGACGACAGTGGCGACGTCGGGGCCGAGCGGGCCGCGCTCGGGTGGATCAAATCGGGTACTCATGGGTGGACGCTCCGTATCGGTGCTGCGGGTGCAGCGTGCGTCCTGAGGCTGCGCGTGCGCTTGTGAAGCTGGTGAGACCCTTGAATCACGCGGTCTTGGCGCGGGTGGATACGCGCGAGACGAGCGCAAAGGCGTGCCAACCAAGGTTGGCATGTACCAAGGCAAGAGCCGCCGGGCATGGCCCGGCGCTACCTGGACACGGTGCCGACGGCGAGCATCAGTAGATCCACGCCATGCGTGGATGTTTTTTGCGCGGACGCGCATACCAGGGCAGGAGCCGCCGGGCATGGCCCGGCGCTACCGGGGCACGGTGCCGACGCCGTGCATCAGTAGATCCACGCCATGCGTGGATGGTTTTTGCGCGGACGCGCATACCAGGGCAAGAGCCGCCGGGCATGGCCCGGCGCTACCGGGGCACGGTGCCGACGCCGAGCATCAGTAGATCCACGCCATGCGTGGATGGTTTTTGCGCGGACGCGCATACCAGGGCAAGAGCCGCCGGGCATGGCCCGGCGCTACCGGCGACGGTGCCGGCGCCGAGGGCATGCACGACGCAAAAAAAACGCCCCGCAGTGCGGGGCGTTCTTCTCACGACTTACCGCAGGCGATCAGCCCTGGTAGTCGCGCACGTCGCTGCCGGTGTAGACCTGGCGCGGACGGCCGATCTTCATTTCCGGGTCGACCTGCTGTTCCAGCCAATGCGACACCCAGCCGGAGGTACGGCCCAGGGCGAACATGACGGTGAACATTTCGGTCGGGATCTGCAGCGCCTTGTAGATGATGCCGCTGTAGAAATCGACGTTCGGGTACAGCTTGCGGGCGACGAAGTACTCGTCCTGCAGCGCGGCCTGTTCCAGCTTCACGGCCACGTCCAGCAGCGGATCCTGCACGCCCAGCTGCTTGAGCACCTTGCCGGTCATCTCACCGATGACCTTGGCGCGCGGGTCGAAGTTCTTGTACACGCGGTGGCCGAAGCCCATCAGGCGGAAGCCGGAGGTCTTGTCCTTGGCCTTGACCACGGCGGACTCGACGTTGTCGGCGGTGCCGATCTCTTCCAGCATCTTCAGCACGGCTTCGTTGGCACCGCCGTGGGCCGGACCCCACAGCGCGGTGACGCCAGCGGCGACGGACGCGTACGGGTTGGCACCGGTCGAACCGACCAGGCGCACGGTCGAGGTCGAGGCGTTCTGCTCGTGGTCGGCGTGCAGGATGAACAGCAGGTCCAGTGCCTTGACCACGTCCGGGTTCAGATCGTACTGGCCATCAGCCGACTCGAAGGTCTGCTTCAGGAAGCGGCTGACGTAATCCAGCGAGGTGTCCGGCTTGTTGGCCGGCAGGCCCTTGCCGTGGCGGTAGATCAGGGCCGACAGGGTCGGCACCTTGGCGATCAGGCGCACGGCAGCCTGGCGACGCTGTTCGGCGTCGGACAGGTCCAGCGAGTCGTGGTAGATAGCCGACAGCTGCGCGATCGCGGCAGCCAGGATGGCCATCGGGTGGGCATCCTTGGCGAAGCTGCCGATCAGCGTGTTGATCGACTCATCGACGTTGGCTTCGGCGGTCAGCTCATCGGTGAAGGCCTTCAGCTGCTCGGCGCTCGGGCGCTCGCCGTTGATCAGCAGGTAGGCCACTTCGACGTAGCTCGACTTTTCCGACAGCTGTTCGATCGGGTAGCCGCGGTACAGCAGCACGCCCTTGTCGCCATCGATGTAGGTGATGGCGGACTTGCAGCTGGCCGTGGCGGTGAAGCCGGAATCGTAGGTGAAATACCCCGTTTCCTTGGTCAGCTTCGCAATGTCGACGCAGTCGTTGCCAAGGGTGGGTTTGATGACGGGCAGAACGACCGACTTGTCGCCGGCGTTGAGCGTGACCTGATCAAGATCGGACACTGTGTGCGCTCCTTCATGGGAAGGCGCCTGCCCAAGCGCATTGGTCAGGCACGTGAATGACGTCCTCGGCCTGTGCCGGGGATCAGGTCATTATCGCACAGCAGCATTTGTCGGGGGCTAGACGGAAGTCGTAGACGACGGGCAGGGGCAACCCTGCCGGCAAGCGGCCTTGATGGGCAAAGACGCCATCCCCTGAACGGTCTGTTCCGCCATTCCAAACGCCTGTTGGGTGGGCGCCGGACAAAAACAAACGGCCGCGCAAAGCGCGGCCGTCGGTTCAAAGCTGGATCGACGGATCAGCGCGCGTAGCGCTTCTGGAACTTGTCGATACGGCCCGAGGTGTCGATCACCTTGTGCTTGCCCGTGTAGAACGGGTGCGAAGCCGAGGAAATTTCGACCTTGACCAGCGGGTATTCGTTACCGTCGGTCCAGGTGGTGGTTTCCTTGGTCGCCATGGTGGAGCGGGTCAGGATCTTGAAATCGGAAGTGACGTCTTCGAAGACGACGTCGCGGTAGTTCGGATGGATATCGGCCTTCATGGGCTCACACCGTAAATGGGCTGGTGGTCAAGAGCGGCATTATAAACACCGGTTGCCGCGCGGGGCAACCGGTGTGCGCATGCCGGGATCAATCGGCGCCCAGCGCCTTGCGGACCAGGGCCTCGAAACGGGCCTGGTCGTAGGCCATCAGCAGGTCGCAGTTGTCCGGCTGGCCGGTCTGGCGGTTCCAGTCGACGATGGTGGCGCCGCGGCTGAACGTGCCGTTCAGTTCCACGTTAAGCGGACGCGATTCCACCTGCAGCTGGCCTTCCGGGTTCAGCGCCCAGGCCATGGCCACCGCATCGGCGGTGTACCAGCGGCCGCCCTTCGCGTCTTCGGACAGCGCGCGGGTCTTGCGCGAGATCAGCTCATAGAAGCGTGCGCGGTCGGAATCGGCCTGCAGCCACTGCTCCGCCTGCTCCAGCGGCAGGCCGTGGGCGACAGTGGCCTCCCAGTCGGATACCAGCAGATGCTTGAACGAGGTGAACACCACATGCGCGGCTTCGGGATCGAAGGCGATGTTGAATTCGGCGGCCGGGGTGATGTTGCCGTGGCAGGTGACGGCACCGCCCATCACCACGATGCGCTTGATGCGCTGGGGCAGGGTCGGGTCCAGCTTCAGCGCCAGCGCCAGATTGGTCAGCGGGCCAAGCATCACCAGCATCAGCTCGCCGGCGTACTGGTGCGACAGGCGCAGGATGGCCAGCGCAGCGTGTTCGGCCTCGGCCTGGCGGCTGGGCGGCGGCAGGTCCACGTCGCCGTAGCCGTCGCGGCCGTGCACGTGGGCAGCGTCCATCGAGGGGTGGATGAGCGGATCGGGGCTGCCAGCGAACACTGGCACGTCGGTGCGGCCGACGATGTCGCAGAGCTTGAGGGCGTTGCGGACGGTGTAGTCGAGGCCGACGTTGCCGGCAGCGATGGTCAGGGCGACCACATCATGCCGTTCATCGGCGAAGGCCATCAGCAGGGCCAGGGCGTCGTCCACACCGGGGTCGGTGTCGATCAACAGCGGGATCTTATGGGTCATCGTTGCCGTCTTCAGATCGGCAACGAAGTGTGGACCGGGTTGATGACCGTTGCAAGACCACCCTGCCGCGGGGGCAGATGCGACGGGGATGGGGTCGGATCCCTTGCCCATAGGGCAAGGGCTCTGACCCCGATGCGTGAAAGCAGCCGAGCGTGGGCTCGGCTCTACAGGTGGTGCGCGAGCGGCCGCCGGGCATGGCCCGGCGCTACCGATGCTCCGGTAGAGCCACGCCATGCGTGAATGTGCATTCCGGGAATGGGGTCAGAGCCCTTTGCGCAGCAAAGGGATCCGACCCCGTCGGCAGACCCCTTCGGCGGTTACGCCGAGGCGTAGCGTACGGCGGTGCCGATCCAGCGGTTGACCACGCGGTCGGCCAGCGCCGGTTGCTGGGCCAGCAGGCGCTCGGCCAGGTCATGCACGCCGGGCAGCAGGCCGGCGTCGCGGGCCAGATCGGCAATGCGGAAACCGGCCAGGCCGGTCTGCCGGGTGCCCAACAGTTCACCGGGGCCGCGCAGCTCCAGATCCTTCTCGGCGATGACGAACCCGTCGTTGGTTTCGCGCATGGTCTGCAGGCGCTCGCGCGCCATCTGCGAAAGCGGTGCCTGGTACAGCAGCACGCAGCGCGACACGGCCGAGCCGCGCCCTACCCGCCCGCGCAGCTGGTGCAACTGGGCCAGCCCCAGGCGCTCGGCGTTCTCGATCACCATCAACGAGGCATTGGGTACGTCCACGCCCACTTCGATCACGGTGGTGGCCACCAGCAGATCGATCTCGCCGGCCTTGAACGCCACCATCGTCGCCAGCTTTTCCGCAGCCTTCAGGCGGCCATGCACCAAGCCCACGCGCACGCCGGGCAGCAGCGCCTGCAGCGATTCGTAGGTGGCCTGCGCCGGCGTGGCATCCAGCTCTTCGCTTTCCTCGATGAGCGTGCAGACCCAGTACACCTGACGCCCTTCCTGGCAGGCCAAGGCGATGCGTTCGATCAGCTCGGGACGGCGATCGTTGTTCAGCGCCACGGTCTGCACCGGGGTGCGGCCGGGTGGCAGCTCGTCGATGGCCGATACATCCAGGTCTGCGTATTCGGACATCGCCAGCGTGCGCGGAATGGGCGTGGCGGTCATCACCAGCTGGTGCGGCACGCTGTGTGCGCCCGCGCCCTTGTCACGCAGGGCCAGCCGCTGGTGCACGCCGAAGCGGTGCTGCTCGTCGACGATGGCCAGGGCCAGGTCCTGGAACACCACCGCTTCCTGCATCAGCGCATGGGTGCCGACCACGACCTGCGCTTCGCCGTTGGCGACCTGCTCGATCACCTTGGCACGTGCCTTGCCGGTGACCTTGCCGGCCAGCCAGCAGACGCGTACGCCCAGCGGCTCCAGCCAGCCGCGAAGATTGTTGAGGTGCTGTTCGGCCAGCAGTTCGGTGGGTGCGGCCAGGGCAACCTGCTTGCCCTGCTCCACCGCCAGCATGGCGGCCAGCGCAGCCACCACAGTCTTGCCGGAACCGACGTCGCCCTGCACCAGCCGCAGCATCGGGCTGGGGCGTGCGAGGTCTTCGCGGATCTGCTTGAACACGCGTGCCTGCGCGCCGGTCAGCGCGAACGGCAGCTGCTTCAGCAGGGCCTTGGCCAGCTTGCCCGGGCCCGCCAGCGGCGGCGCGTGATGCGCCTGCAACGCAATGCGCTGGCGGCGCAGGCTGAGGTGGTGGGCCAGCAGTTCTTCCATCGCCAGACGCCGCTGCGCCGGATGGGTGCCGGCGGCCAGCGCGGCCAGATCGGCATCCGGGGGCGGCTGGTGCACGGTCAGCAGCGCGCTGCGCAGCGAAGGCAGGCCCAGGCCATCGAGCCAGCCCGTGGGCAACAGTTCCAGCGTACTTTCCTCGGGCAGGCGGTCCAGGGCCTGGCCGATCAGCTTGCGCATGGTCATCGGGCCGACGCCTTCCACGGTGGGATACACCGGGTCGAGGCGGTCGCCGAGTTCGGGATCGTCGTTGCGGCCCAGCACCTGGTAGCTGGGGTGGACGATTTCCAGGCCGAGGTGGCCGGGCTTGGGCGTGCCGAAGCAGCGCAGCCGGTTGCCCACCGCGAACTGGCCGACCTGCTGCTGGCGGAAGTGGAAGAAGCGCAGCACCAGGGTGCCCCGCCCTTCGTCTTCCACCGCCACCTTCAGCATGGGCCGGTAACGCATGCCGCGTTCGACCGCGGTGACCCGCACTTCCACCTGCGCGGGCACGCCCGGGCGCAGGTCTTCGATGCGGGTCAGCCGGGTGCGGTCTTCATAGCGCAGCGGCAGGTGCAGCCACAGATCCTGCAGGGTGGCCAGGCCACGCGCCTGCAGTTTGGCGGCCACGGCCGGGCCCACGCCGGCCAGCATCGCCAGGGATGCTTCGCCGGACGGTGACAGTGCCGGGGTGACCGCCGCCTTGCGTGCCACGGGTGGGTCAGTCGATGACCATCACCGCGTCGACCTCGAAGTTGGCGCCCTTCGGCAGGCCGGAGACTTCGATGGTGGAACGGGCCGGGAACGGGGCCTGGAAGTAGTCCTGCATGACGGCGTTGACCTTGGCGAATTCGGCCAGGTCGGTCAGGTACAGGCCCAGGCGCACGACCTTGTCCAGCGAACCACCGGCGGCTTCGGCCACGGCCTTGAGGTTTTCGAAGGCGCGGCGGGCCTGCGCTTCCACGTCACCCACGCCGACGATGTCGCCGGTGGCCGGGTCCAGCGGAATCTGGCCGGAGAAGTACACGGTGTTGCCGGCGCGCACGGCCTGCGAGTACGGGCCGATGGCGGCAGGTGCCTTTTCGGTGTTGATGATCTGGCGGGACATGGTCGCTCCGGTGCGTTGGGGGAAAACAGAGCGGTGATTGTACCGGGTGGGCGCGATGTCGGCTGGGGTCGGATCCGTTTCCCGGCGGGAAACGGCTCTGACCCCGTGCATGCGATCGGGTCACGCGATGGGGTCAGAGCCCTCTCCGCTGGAGAGGGATCCGACCCCGTGCGTTATTGGCGGCGTACCGACTGCACCACCGACAGGCGGCGCAGGCGGCGCATGACTTCGGCCAGGTGGTTGCGGTCGCGCACCTGGATGTTGAACGCCAGCACGGCGGCGTTGAAGTCGCGGTCCAGGTAATCCACGCGCTCGATGTTGGAGTGGCTCTGCGCGATGGCCGCGGCCAGCTGCGCCAGCACGCCGGTGCCGTTCTCCACTTCCACCACCAGCGCGGTGTTGTAGTCGCCGGACACGGTGGTGTCCCAGCCGATCGGCACCCAGCGCTCGGGCGACTTGCGCAGCTCGGCCAGGTTCGGGCAATCCACGCGGTGCACCACGATGCCCTTGCCGGCGGTGTGGTAACCCATGATCTCGTCGCCGGGGATCGGCTGGCAGCAGCCGGCGAAGGTGACCACGCCACGCTCGCTGCCGTTGATGAGGATCTTTTCCTGCGAGTGGTGGCGCGAATGCGGGCCGCCGCGCAGCTCGGCATAGGCCATCAGCGCCTGCGCGGCCTGGGTCGGCATCCAGTTGCCCAGCGCCACTTCGGCCAGCAGGGCCTCCAGGCGCGGGAAACGGTGTTCGGCCAGGAACGCATCGAGGCGCCCCTTTGGCAGGCGTTCCAGCGACGAATCCATCGCTTCCAGCGCGCGGTCCAGCATGCGGTGGCCCAGCTGCACGGCGTCTTCGTGCTCCAGCTGCTTGAGCTGGTGGCGGATGGCGGTGCGCGCCTTGCTGGTGACCACGAATTCCAGCCACTGCGGCTTGGGCGTGGCCGAACGCGCGGTGATGATTTCCACCGACTGCCCGGACACCAGCTTGGTACGCAGCGGCACCAGCTTCTTGTCCACGCGCGAGGCCACGGCCATGTTGCCGACGTCGGTGTGCACGGCATAGGCAAAATCGAGCGCGGTGGAGTTGCGTGGCAGGGCCAGGATCTTGCCCTTCGGGGTGAACAGGTAGACCTCGTCCGGGAACAGGTCGACCTTCACGTTGTCGAGGAATTCCAGCGAGGAACCGGCGGCGCGCTGCGAATCGATCAGTTCAACGATCCAGGCATGGGCACGGCTCTGCGCGCTGTTGGGCGAATCGCCACCGAACTTGTAGGTCCAGTGCGCGGCCACGCCGCGTTCGGCGATCAGGTCCATTTCCTCGGTGCGGATCTGCACTTCGATGGGCGAACCGTAGGGCCCGAACAGCACGGTGTGCAGCGACTGGTAACCGTTGGCCTTGGGAATCGCGATGAAATCGCGGAAGCGGCCATCCAGCGGTTTGAAGGTGGCGTGCACCGAACCCAGCGCGTGGTAGCAGCTGGGCACGCTGCGCACGACCAGGCGGAAACCGAACACGTCCATCACCTGGTCGAAGGATTTGTTCTCGTCGCGCATCTTGTTGTAGATGCTCCACGGGGTCTTGATGCGGCTGACCAGGCGGTGCTCGATGCCTTCCTTCGCCAGCCGCTGCGACAGCTGCACTTCCACCTGCGCCATCGCCTCGCGGCGTACCACCGGCTGGCTGCGGATGTGTTTTTCGATGATGGCGTGGCGCCACGGGTACAGCGCCTTGAAGCCCAGGTTCTGCAGCTCGCTCTTGACCAGGCTCATGCCCAGGCGCTGGGCGATGGGCGCGTAGATCTCCAGCGTCTCGCGGGCGATGCGGCTGCGCGCTTCGCGGCTCTGCGCGCCCAGCGTGCGCATGTTGTGCAGGCGGTCGGCCAGCTTGATCATGATCACGCGCAGGTCGCGCGACATCGCCAGCAGCATCTTGCGGAAGCTCTCGGCGGCCGCTTCCTGGCGGTCGCGGAACTTCAGCTTGTCCAGCTTGGTCACGCCATCGACCAGCTCGGCCACGGCTTCGCCGAACTCGGAGGCCAGCTCTTCGCGGGTCAGCGGCGTGTCTTCGATGGTGTCGTGCAGGATCGCGGCGATCAGCGCTTCCACGTCCAGGCCGAGCTCGGCCAGCACCTGGGCCACGGCCACCGGATGGGTGATGTAGGGCTCGCCCGACTTGCGCGTCTGCCCAGCATGCGCCGACGCACCGACTTCCCAGGCACGGCGCAGCAGCGGCAGCTGTTCCGGCGGCAGGTAATGGGCGGCGCGTTCGAGCTGGAGGACGTAATCAGGTACGGCCGCGGCGGTGGGCGCGGCTACCTTGGCAGTGGGGCCTGGGTTCATGCCAGAAGCCTATGCCAGCGCGCCGATTACGGCAAACCCTGAATGCGAAACAGCCCGCACGGGGCGGGCTGTTCAGCGGTCAAGCAACGGCATTGATCGATGCGATCAATCGTCGTTCTTGGACATGTCTTCGTCGGCGACCACTTCAGCGGCGGCCCACTCCAGCGCTTCACGCTCGGCACGCTCGCGCTCGGCCTTCTCGACTTCGTCGATCAGCGCGTTGTCGATCTTGCGGGCGGCGATTTCGCGCAGTGCCAGCACGGTCGGCTTGTCTTCGGTGTCGTTGTCCAGGGTGGCCTGCACGCCGTTGGCGAGCTGACGGGCACGCTTGGAGGCCATCATGACCAGCTCGAAACGGTTGTTAACGACTTCCAGGCAATCTTCTACGGTGATGCGGGCCATACGGGCTCCCGGCGACCGGTCGGCCGCTCAGTCGAATGAGGGAAAGGGGACGGAGTGTACTGGCAGGGGCTGGACAAAATCAAGCCAACCCCCACCCGATTCTTTTGGAATCAGTCAGTTGCACCCGCATCGGGGGTCAGCAGGGCCTGGATAAGGCCGGCGTGGCGGACCTTCTGGGCCTCCCGGCGCAGGCGGCTGGCGGTGAAGATGGCGCACAGCTCGTCCACGGCGGTGTCGAACACCTCGTTGACGATGACGTAGTCGAACTCGTTGAAGTGCAGCATTTCATCGCGGGCGGCGCCCAGGCGCTGGGCGATGACCGCTTCGCTGTCCTGGCCGCGCTTGCGCATGCGGTCCTGCAGGGCCTGCTTGGATGGCGGCAGGATGAACACCGTCACCGTGCCCGGCACCAGCTGGCGCACCTGCTGCGCGCCCTGCCAATCGATTTCCAGCAGCACGTCCTGGCCGGCGGCCAGCTGCGGTTCCACCGACTGGCGGGCGGTGCCCTTCCAGTCGCCATGCACCCAGGCATGCTCGAAGAAGTCGCCGTCGGCGATCATTTCCTCGAACGTCTCGGCGCTGACGAAGTGGTAGTGCTCGCCGTTCACCTCACCCGGGCGCATGGCGCGCGAGGTGAAGGAAATGGACAGGGCAATCTGCGGGTCACGCGCCAGGGTGGCGTTGACGATGCTGCTCTTGCCGGCACCCGAGGGGGCGGCAACGATGTACAGCGTACCGCGCGCAACGGCGGCCGACGGGGTGGACGGAGCGCTCATGCGCGGAACCCAAGTTGTTGATTTCGCAAAATTTATCCTCGATGTTCCAGAACCGGCGCGGAGGATCGCGCCAGCACGGCGGGAGCTGCGCGGAACATCCTGGAACCAGGCCCGGCAGATGGCTCCCCGGGGTGCGGGCACGCAACTTTAACAGAGCGGGCTGGAATGGCTGATCTGGCCACGGAGCCAGCGGACCAGAATGTACGCCATTGACGCACATACGCCATTGGCGTACCGTGCCGTATGATCTTCGTCGAAACGCCGACGTTCACCCGCCTCATCACGGCCCTGATGTCGGACGAGGACTACGGTGCCTTTCAAACGGGGTTGGCGGCCAATCCGGAGGCCGGCGACCTGATCGAAGGTACCGGTGGCCTGCGCAAGATCCGCGCTGCCCTGCCAGGGCGAGGGAAACGCGGCGGCGCCCGCATCATCTATTACTACTTCGTCACTGCGTCCCAGATCGTTCTGCTTCTGGCTTACCCGAAGAATGATCAGGACGATCTCACAGCAGATCAGAAGAAAGCGCTGCGAAACATCATCGAAAACTGGAAGTGAGCCATGGACAACCATCTTTTTGCCGAACTCATGGGCAGCGTTACCGAAGCCAACGAGATCCTGAAGGGGGAGCGCAGCCCGTCGCGCGAGCGCCATGTCAGCCCGATGGAAGTTCGCGCCATCCGACAGGCCACAGGTCTTTCCCAGCAGAAATTCGCAGACATCATCCGCGTGGATGTGGGAACGCTGCGCAACTGGGAACAGGGTCGACGGGATCCGACGGGCCCCGCGCGCGCGCTGCTGCACATCATCAAGACCAATCCGCAGGGAGCACTGCGGGCGCTGGCGGAAGCGATCTAGAGAATCGGGCCAGAAAAGGCGCCTCAGCGGGGCCGGCGCACCCTCGCCGCCGCAAATCCCGGAACCGAGCCGCACAACACCGCCTCGACGTCATCCAGCCCCAGGCCGGCATCAAGCGCTTCCAGCACCAGGAACTCACCCGTAGACCCGGTGAGCCCGGTGTTGTCGACCAGGCTGCACCAGACCAGCCGGTCAACAGGGCTGAGGACCTGCCGCTGCTGGTCGAGCCGGGACGCATAGACAGCGTGCCACCGGCGTCGCCCTGCCCTGTCCTGCTGGCTCCAATAGCAGCGCGCCGCGTCGACCGCCGCGCGTTGATCGGCATCCAGGCGATCCCCAAGCCGGTCGCAAAAGCCCAGGGCCAGCGCCGCCTGGGCGCCTGCGTCATTTTCCAGGCCGGCGACATCCAGAACCTCATCGAGCAGGTCCAGGGTAGGACGTATCGGCAGATGAGGGTCGTTCGCGTCATCCATGCGTGGCTACCTGCACTCAACCCAATGAAGAAGGGCGCCCGAAGGCGCCCCGCTGCACATCATTCGATGTTCTGAACCTGCTCGCGGATCTGGTCGATCAGCACCTTCAGCTCCACCGCGGCATTGGACGTGCGGCTGTCCACCGACTTCGAGCCCAGCGTGTTGGCTTCGCGGTTGAACTCCTGCAGCAGGAAGTCCAGGCGGCGGCCGACCGGCTCGCGCTGCTTCAGCACGCGGCGGATCTCGACGATGTGGCTGCCCAGGCGGTCCAGCTCCTCGTCCACGTCCAGCTTCTGCAGCCACATCACCAGTTCCTGCTCGGCACGGCCGGGGTCGACCGGGTGCGGCAGGTCGGCCAGGCGGGCGGCCAGCTTGGCGCGCTGTCCGTCGCGAATGGCCGGGATCAGAGTGCGCACGTCATTGGCGATGCGCTCGATGCCGTCCACGCGCTCGGCAATGGCGGCGGCCAGCTTGTCGCCTTCGCGCTCACGGGCGGCGACGAAGCCGTCCAGTGCCTGGTCCAGCAGCGACAGCGCCTCGGCCTGCAGGGCCGCTGCGTCGGTGGCCTCGCCCTGGGTCACGCCCGGCAGCTGCAGCAGCTCGGTGAAGCTGACCTGCAGGTTGGGGAAATCGGAGGTCAGGCGGTGCGCGAGCTGGCCCAGTTGGCCCAGCAGCGCTTCGTTCACCTGCAGGCTGGCGGCACCTTCCGGCGCGCGCAGGCGCATGACCAGGTCCAGCTTGCCGCGGCTCAGGCGGGCGGCGATGCGCTCGCGCAGCTGAGGTTCAAGCGCACGCAGTTCCTCGGGCAGGCGGGTGCCCACTTCCAGGAACCGGTGGTTGACCGAGCGCAGCTCGCAGCCCAGCGTGCCCCACGGGGTGACGCGCTCGCCGCCGGCATAGGCGGTCATGCTTCGAATCATGGAATGTGTCCGGTGCGTGCAAAGGGGGAATGGTACCCTAGCGCCCTCACCTGAGCCCCCCTGCCCGCCCCGTCAAGGTCGCGGGCATGGCGGCGTACTCCCATGCCCTTACGGAACCCGCACCATGTCCGATTCCCGCCCCAGTGGCCGCCAGCCCGACCAGCTCCGCCCGGTCGTCATCCAACGCGGCTTCACCCGCCATGCCGAGGGTTCGGTGCTGGTGTGCTTCGGTGAAACCCGCGTGCTGTGCACCGCCAGCGTGGAAAACCGCGTGCCGGGCTTCCTGCGTGGCAAGGGCGAAGGCTGGGTGACCGCCGAATACGGCATGCTGCCGCGCGCCACCCACACCCGCAGCGACCGTGAAGCGGCGCGTGGCAAGCAGGGCGGCCGCACCCTGGAAATCCAGCGCCTGATCGGCCGCAGCCTGCGCGCCTGCGTGGACCGCAACGCCCTGGGGGAACGCACCATCACCCTGGACTGCGACGTACTGCAGGCCGACGGTGGCACCCGCACCGCCGCCATCACCGGCGCCTACGTGGCCCTGGTCGATGCGGTGAACGTGCTGATGAAGCGTGGCGACATCAAGCGCAACCCGATCCTCGGCGCCGTGGCGGCCGTGTCGGTGGGCGTGTACCGCGGCACCCCGGTGCTGGACCTGGACTACGCCGAAGACAGCGACTGCGACACCGACATGAACGTGGTGATGAACGACGGTGGCGGCTTCATCGAGCTGCAGGGCACCGCCGAAGGCCATGCCTTCCGCCGCGATGAACTGGACGCGCTGGTGGGCCTGGCCGAAAAGGGCGTGGGCGAGCTGCTGGCCGCACAGCAGGCGGCGCTGTCGGCATGAACCGCCGCATCGCCCTGACCACCCTGGTGGTGGCCGACTACGACGAAGCCATTGCCTGGTACACCGGCAAGCTCGGCTTCGCCCTGTTGGAGGACATCGACCAGGGCAGCAAGCGCTGGGTGGTGGTCGGGCCGACCGATGGCAGCGCTGCCGCCCTGCTGCTGGCCCGCGCCAGCAACGAGGAACAGCGCAGCCGCATCGGCAACCAGACCGGTGGCCGCGTCGGCTTCCTCCTCAACACCGATGACTTCCACCGCGACCACGCGGCGATGGTCGCCGCCGGCGTCGAATTCCTGGAAGCGCCGCGCGAAGAAGCCTATGCCACCGTCGCGGTGTTCCGCGATCTGTACGGCAACACCTGGGACCTGTTGGAGCCCCGCTGATGAAGACGCTCGTGCTTGCCAGCCACAACGCCGGCAAACTGGTGGAAATGCAGGAGATCCTCGCCGACCTGCCGCTGCAGATCACCTCGGCCGCCGAACTGGGCCTGGGTGACGTGGAGGAGACCGGCCTGACCTTCGTCGAGAACGCGCTGCTGAAGGCACGCGCGGCCTGCGAAGCGACCGGCCTGCCGGCACTGGCCGATGATTCGGGCCTGATCGTCGATGCGCTCGGCGGCGCGCCCGGCCTGTACAGCGCGCGCTACGCCGGCCACCCGACCAATGCCGCGGCCAACAACGCCAAGCTGCTGGAAGCGATGGCCGACATTGCCGATGGCCAGCGCAGTGCCCGCTTCTATGCGGTCATCGTGCTGCTGCGCCATGCCACCGACCCGCAGCCGCTGATCTGCGAAGGCCGCTGGGAAGGCCAGATCATCCGCGAACTGCGCGGTACCAACGGCTTCGGCTACAACCCGGTGTTCCTCGATACCAGCCACGGCCTGACCGCCGCGGAGATGGAGCCGGCGCTGAAGAACGCCATCAGCCACCGCGCCACCGCCCTGCAGCAGCTCAAGCAGCAGCTGGCCCGCTGGCTCTGACGCCCCTCTGATTAGCCCAGGGAAGCCGGCCAGCGGCCGGCACTACCGATGAAACCCATGCCGCACGACCACGACCACTGCAACCACCTGCCCGGCGAAGCCTGCTCCGCCGACCACGCACACGACACCGCGCCGCGCCTGGTGCCGCCGCCGCTGTCGCTGTACGTGCACCTGCCGTGGTGCGTGCGCAAATGCCCGTACTGCGATTTCAACTCGCACCAGGCCAAGGGCGAGCTGCCGTTCGAGGCCTACATCGATGCCCTGCTGCGCGACCTCGACCAGGACCTGCCGCTGGTCTGGGGCCGGGTGGTGCACAGCGTGTTCTTCGGTGGTGGTACGCCCAGCCTGTTCCCGCCGGAAGCGATCGACCGCTTCCTGCAGCAGGCCAGCGCGCGCCTGCGCTTTGCGCCCAATGCCGAGATCACCCTGGAAACCAACCCGGGCACCGCCGAGCACGGTCGCTTCGACCGCTACCGCGCGGCCGGCGTGAACCGCCTCAGCTTCGGCATCCAGAGCTTCGACGATGCCGCACTGAAGCGCCTGGGCCGCATCCACGACAGTGGCGAAGCCGAGCGCGCGGTGAAGATGGCGCAGGACGCGGGCTACGACAATTTCAACATCGACCTGATGTACGCGCTGCCGGAACAGACCCTGGCCGGTGCCGAGGCCGACCTGGAACGCGCCTTCGCGCTGCAGCCGGCACACATCTCGCACTACCAGCTGACCCTGGAACCGAACACCGTGTTCTTCGCGCGGCCGCCGCAGGGCATCCCCGACGAGGACAATGCCTGGGACATGCAGGAGCACTGCCAGGCGCTGCTGGCGCAGGCCGGTTTCGGCCAGTATGAAGTGAGTGCTTATGCCCGCCCCGGCCGGCAGAGCGCGCACAACCTGAACTACTGGCGCTTCGGCGATTACCTGGGCATCGGTGCCGGCGCGCACGGCAAGATCAGCTCCGGTGCCGAGGAACACGTGCTGCGGCGCTGGAAGCTCAAGCACCCGCAGGCCTACATGGACAGCGCCGGCAGCCCGGCCTCGTTCGGGGGCGACGAAGTGATCGCTGCCGACCGCCTGCCGTTTGAGTACATGCTGAACCTGCTGCGCCTGCACGAGGGCTTCGGCCTGCGCGACTTCGAATCGCGCACCGGCCTGCCGCGCAGCGTGCTGGACGCACCGCTGGCCGAAGCCGTGCAGCGCGGCTGGCTGGAGGTGAGCGGCGACCACGTGCAGCCGACCGAACTGGGCCGTCGCTTCACCAACGATGTGGTGAGCCTGTTCCTGGAGGAGTAGCGCCGGGCCATGCCTGGCGGATGCGGCCGCTGGCCGCCCTTCGCTGCGTTTGAACGGGTGCCCACCGCAGAAATTCCTCAAGTAGCGCCCGCGGCTGCCGACACGGTAGATTCCCATGTCGATTCGCGGGAATCCCGGAACTGCACCCGATGTCTGCCGCTTTCCCCTTTGCCACCCCTGACAGCGCGCGCCTGGCCGCCGCAGACCTGCCCCCCCGCGTGCGCGAGCTGCTGGGTGAACTGCTGGTGCTGTGCCGCCATGTGCTGACCGCGCCGCTCATCCTTACCGTGGAAGCGGCCGAACAGGCGTTGCTGCACGATGCCGACCATGCACGCAATCCGCAGATGCAGGCGGAGCTGCTGGCACAGCGTGGCCAGCTGCACGCGTTTGCCGGCACCTTCTGCGACCGCATGCTCGATGCGCTGGCCGACAGCCTGGTGCAGCTGCGTGCGCCGCAGGACACCGCGCCGCCGAGCGCGCCCGCTCGCCCGCCGGGCCTGCTGGGCCTGTCGCTGGTGGATGACCACGAAGTGGACCGCAACCTGGTGCTGACCGAAATGGTGCGCCGGGAAAACCAGCGTTCGGGCAATTCCCTGAACCTGCTCGGCCAGCGCCTTGCGGTGCTGGCCGCCGCCCCGGCGTTCGACAACGACACCCTGCCGCTGGCGCCGCAGGCGCTGTGCACCCTGGTGCGGCGCCTGGCCGAACAGGATGGGCTGAGCGCGGAACTGCAGCTGGCGCTCTATCGCAGCTTCGAACGCCAGCTGCTGGAACGCCTCGGCGATGTCTTGGAGCGCTCCAACAACCTGCTGGCCCAGCACGGCGTGCTGCCGGGCCTGGTCTACACCCCGTACCTGGCGCGCTCGTCCAGCACCCGCCGCATCATCACCCAGTCCGTCGGCGGTGGCCGCGCGACGCAGCCTGCACCGCGTTCGGCCGAGCCGTTGACCGGCTGGGGCAGCACCGGCCGCGCGGGCTCGTGGTCGGCGCTGATGCAGAACGCCTTCGCCGACACCGTCCCGCCGGGTGCAGCCAACCCGGAACTGACCACGCCCCCGGCCAACCTGCTGCACGACCTGCTGCAGCAGGCCCGGCACGCCGCGCCGATGGCCATCGAACCGCCCTCGGTGCCCAGTGGCCTGGTGGATGCGGTGCTGGCGCGCCTGCAGGCCCAGGCCGGCGCCGCCACCAGCATCACCGACCTGCAGACTGCCGTGACCGCGCAGCTGCGCAGCGAGCACGGCGCGCAGGCCCAGCTGGCCAGCCACGATCGCGACCACCTCGACCTGCTGCGCCTGCTGCTGCAGCAGGTCCAGCAGCAGCAGCGCCCCGACCCCGTGCCGGCCGCCCTGCTGGCCCGCCTGCAGGTGCCGCTGGCGCGCGCGGCGATGGCCGACCCCGCCTTCTTCGTGCGCGACGAACACCCCGCGCGCGAACTGCTCAACACCATCGCCGAAGCCGGTGCCAACTGGCTGGGCGACGATGACGTGGACCCGCAGCTGATGCAGCGCCTGGCGCAGAGCGTGCAGGGACTGCTGGGCCAGGACGCGCGCACGCCCGAAGCGTTCGCTGCGGCCAATGAAGAAATCCAGCAGCACCAGCGCGCCGCCGCGCATCGCGCCGAGCTGGCCGAACGCCGCCATGTGGAAGCAGCGCGCGGCAAGGAGCGGTTGGCCCTGGCCCGCCGCGAAGCCAGCGCGCAGATCGACCAGCAATGCCAGGCACAGGAGCCGCCGCGCTTCGTGCAGACCCTGCTGCGCGAGGCCTGGGCCGACGCCCTGACCCTGACCCGGCTGCGCCATGGCGATGACTCGGCGCAGTGGCAGGAACGCCTGCAGCAGACCGAACGCATTGCCGCGGTCACCGCCGCGCCCGCCGAGGCCGACAGCGTGCCCGACGCGCCGCTGGCCGCGGAAGTGGAAGCGGCCCTGCTGCAGGTCGGCTACCACCCCGAGGAAGCCTCGGCAGTCGCCCGCCGCCTGGCCACGCCCGGCGGCGAGGACGAGCACACCTCGCGCACCGAACTCAGTGCACGCCTGAAGGCGCGCGCGCGCCTGGGCGAGCATGCGGCGGGCAGCACCAGCACCCACGACGCCGCACCGCGCACCGCGGCCGAACAGGCCTGCCATGAGCAGCTGACCAACCTGCCCTTCGGCAGCTGGTTCGACCTCGCCGACGAAGACGGCAGCGTGCGCCGCCAGCGCCTGTCCTGGTACAGCCTGCTGACCGGCCACGTGCTGTTCGTCAATCCGCGCGGGCAGAAGAGCAGCGAGACCGACCTGGATACGCTGGCCCGGCAGATGGCCGCAGGTCGGGCGCAGCTGGTCACCGAAGAAAAAGGCCGCCTGGTCGACCGTGCCTGGCAGGCCAGCCTGTCTGCCCTGCGCGCGTTGGCCGCTCGTCGCCGCCAGGAGCCTGACGCATGAGCCAGTTACCGCCGCAGGACACCCGCCGCGCACCGCGCCGCCAGGTGTCCGACCTGGTCCCGGTCACCGACCAGATGCGCGACAGCGTGGTCGGCCGGCTGGGCAATGTTTCCGAAACCGGCATGCTGATGCTGGCCAGCCAACCGCTGCGCGACGACGCGCTGTACCAGCTGCGCTTCCCGCTGCCGCTGGGCGACGGCCGCAGCGCGGCCATCGATGTGGGCGTGCACCTGCTGTGGAGCGAGCCGGCGCATGCCCCGGGGCAGAGCTGGGCCGGCTTCCGTTTCCTCACCCTGTCGCGCGAACATCGGCAGCTGCTGCGTGCCTGGATCGGCGAGGACAGCGACGAGGCGCCGGTTTCGACAGGCTGAGTGCCGGTTCCTGCACAGCGGTTTTTTGCGGTATGCGGCAGAATCTAGGGCCGTTTTCCGTGTCGAGCCACCGCAATGATCCAGCAAGACCCTGGCGCCCTGTATTCCGACCACCTGGCCGTGCTGTGCCGACGCGCCGAACAGGCGCTGGCCCGCGGCGGCTTCGACCACCTGGTGGTGCCCGGCGGCACCCTGCACTACCAGATGTTCGACGATCGCGATTACCCGTACGCAGTGAACCCGCAGTTCAAGGCGTGGCTGCCGCTCACCCGCGTGCCCAACAGCTGGGTGGTGTTCACCCCGGGCAAGCGTCCGGCGGTGATCTTCCACCAGCCGTTCGATTACTGGCACGTGGTGCCGGACGCCCCCAGCGGCTGGTGGGTGGAGCACTTCGACATCCACATCATCCGCAAACCGGAAGAGGCGCTGGCCCTGCTGCCGGCCGATCCGTCGCGCTGCGCGATCCTCGGCGAGCCGCAGAGCGCGCTGGGTGCCTACGTGCCGAACAACCCGGCGCCGGTGGTGAATTACCTGGAATGGCACCGCGCCTACAAGACGCCGTACGAGGTCGCACTGATGCGTCAGGCGCAGGTGCTGGGCGTGCGCGGCCATCGTGCTGCCGAGGCGGCGTTCCGCAATGGCGCCGATGAGTTCAACATCCACATGGCCTACTGCCAGGCCGTGGGCCAGGATGCCAACGAGCTGCCGTACGGCAACATCGTTGCGCTGAACGAACACGCCGCGGTGCTGCATTACACCGAACTGGGCCGCACTGCACCGCAGCCGCTGCGCAGCTTCCTGATCGATGCCGGCGCCAGCGCGCACGGCTACGCCAGCGACATCACCCGTACCTACGCGGCCAAGGGCCACGACGAATTCGCCGCGATGATCGAGGCCGTGGACGCGGCCCAGCAGCAGATGTGCGCGGCGGTGCGTGCCGGCTTCGACTACAAGCAGCTGCACGTGGATGCGCATCTTTCGCTGATGGGCGTGCTGAAGGACTTCGGCGTCATCAAGGTCTCGCCGCAGACCGCGCTGGAAACCGGCGTCAGTGCCGCGTTCTTCCCGCACGGCATCGGCCACCTGATCGGCCTGCAGGTGCACGACGTGGCCGGTTTCGCGGCCAGCGAGGAAGGCGGCCGCATCGAGCGCCCGGCCGGCCATCCCTACCTGCGCCTGACCCGCGTGCTGGAACCGGGCATGGTGGTGACCATCGAACCGGGCCTGTACTTCATCGACATGCTGCTGGACGAAGTGAAGGCTGCCGGCCATGGCGATGCGGTCAACTGGGACCGCGTGGACTTCTTCCGCCCGTATGGTGGCATCCGCATCGAAGACGAAGTGCTGTGCACCGAGGGCGAAGCGGACAACCTGACGCGTCCGGAGTTTGCGGCAGCCAACGGCTGAGCCCCTCGTGGCTGGGCGCAGGGTGCGGCGCGATTACTGACGCCTGGCCGGGCGGATGGGCTGCGCAGGGGACGCTGCAAGTACGTCCATGTAAGCTCGGTCGCCGCATCCATGCGGCTCACGCCCCTGCGCAACCCATCCGCCCGGCCACGGACAATTTCCGTGCGCGGCCAGCCACGGAAAAGAAAAAGAAAACCAAAAGCGGATCGCTCGCTGCGCTCGCTCTGTATCGACCAAGGTCGACACCTACCAGTAGATCCACGCCATGCGTGGATGATTCATTCGATATCCCACAGATGTGCCGACCAACGGTCGGCACCCACCAACAACCGCTCGTACCAGTAGATCCACGCCATGCGTGGATGATTCATGCGATATCTGACAGAAAAATCGTGTCGACCAAGGTCGGCACCCACCAACAGCCGCGCGCGCCGGTAGATCCACGCCACGCGTGGATGATTCATTCGATGTCCGACAGATGTGCCGACCAACGGTCGGCACCCACCAACAGCAGGTTCCAACAGCCGCCGGCCAACTGTCGAAGGCGGGGCACTGTGGGTTTGCGGGGTGTGAGCCGCATGGATGCGGCAACCAAGCCCCCATGGATGGGTTTACGGCGTCCCCGCAAACCCACAGTGCCCCGCCATCCCACGGAATGCCGCTTCGGCTCTTGATCTTGAGGTTGCCGGCCAGCGGCCGGCACTACCAACAGGTGCAGGGCTGCAAGCCCTGCTACCCAGAAACCCTCAACCCGCCATCACCGCTTCAATCTCGTCCGCACTCCGCGCCAGCCCCTCGGTCAGCACGCGATGGCCGTCATCGGTGATCAGCACGTCATCCTCGGTACGGATGCCGATCCCGCGCCAGCGCGGTTCCACCGTCGTGTCATCCGCGCCGATGTACAGGCCCGGCTCGATGGTGAAGGCCATGCCCGGCTCCAGCAGGCGCGAATCGCCGGCCAGGCGGTAATCGCCCACGTCGTGCACGTCCAGGCCGATCCAGTGACCGGTCTTGTGCCGGTAGAAGCGCTGGTACAGGCCCTCGGCCAGGTTCTTTTCCAGCGTGCCCTTCAGCAGGCCCAGCCGCAGCAGGCCTTCGGTAAGCGTCTGCACTGCCGCCAGGTGACCGGTCTCGTAGGCCACGCCCGGCTTGGCCTGCGCAAGCGCTGCCGCCTGCGCCTCGCCCACCAGGTCGTGCAGCGCGCGCTGCTCGGCACTGAAGCGACCATTCACCGGGAACGTGCGGGTGATGTCGCTGGCGTAGCCGCGGTACTCGGCACCGGCATCGATCAGCACCAGCTCGCCATCGCGCGAACGCGCGTTGTTGTCGCGGTAATGCAGGATGCAGCCGTTGCGGCCGGCACCGACGATGCTGCTGTAGGCCGGCACCGCATCGCTCGCGCGGAACACGCGCTCCAGTTCGGCCTGCAGCTCATACTCATGGATTCCCGCCTTCGCCGCACGCATCGCGGCCAGGTGCGCACGCACGCTGATCTGCGCGGCGTGGTGCATCAGCGCCACTTCCGCACCGGATTTGAACAGGCGCTGCTCATGCAGCAGGTGGCCCAGCTCCAGGAACTCATGCGGCGGCTGCGCGCCGTGGCGCACCTGCGAACGCACGCGGTTGACCCAGCCGATCAGCTTCAGGTCGAAGTCCGCATCGCGGCCGAAGTGGTAATAGACGCGCGAACGCCCTTCCAGCAGGCCCGGCAGGATGTCGTCCAGGTCATCGATCGGGTAGGCATCATCCATGCCGTACTGCGCCACCGCCCCGTCCTGGCCGGCACGACCGCCGTCCCAGGCTTCGCGCTCGGCATCGCGCTCGCGGCAGAACAGGATGGCCTCGCCATGGCGGCGGCCGGGAATCAGCACCAGCACCGCTTCCGGTTCCGGGAAGCCGCTCAGGTACTGGAAGTCCGAGTCCTGCCGGTACGGGTAATGGGTATCCAGGCTGCGCACCTTCTCCGATGCGGCCGGCAGCACCAGGATCGCGTCGTCGCCGGCCATGTCCATCAGCTGGCGGCGGCGACGCTTGTACTCGCCGGCCGCGATGCCGGTGCGCTGCTTGATATCCATCAGTTCAGGCGCTGGCGGTGGCGCGCGGCCAGTACCACGTCACCGTGCAGCAGCAGCACCGCCACGCGGATGAACTCCTCGATCTCGGACAGGGCTTCGTCGTCGTCCTCGCCACCGGCCTCGAAATCCTCGCTGGAGGCACGGGCCAGGCTCGCCATGTCGGTCAGCGCTTCCTCGCCCTCTTCGGACAGGGTCGGGCGGCGGCCGCCGCTGCCCAGGCCGAAGCCACCGAGGAAGCTGCGGGTCCAGGCGAACATCGCGTCGGCCTGCGCGGCCACGTCGTCGTTGTCGGTCAGCAGCAGTTCGAAGGCGAAGTCGCGGTCTTCCAGCTGCTTGATGGTGGCTTCCAGCAGCTGCGCCAGCGCACTGCCGTCAGGCACCGGGGCCAGGTTGTCGTCGGCCAGCACGCGTGCCGGCCAGTCATTGCCGGGGGCGCCGCCGGCGGCCAGCCAGCCGCACAGGCCGCCGTGCAGCTCGGCAGCGGTGGCGCCCAGGCCCAGTTCCTGGCTGGCGCGGGAAACGTCGTCGACGGAGGGAAGTTCGGTCATCGTGCGGCTCGTTCGTAAGGGAAACCCGGGGTGCGCACGCGCGCGCCCGTGAGCCCGGTAGTGTAGCAACCCAACCGGGTCCTCCCCGTGGCAGCCCGGCCCTGCTGCGGCAACGCTTGACCGCCCTTGCCCGGCTTGCCTATCGTGCGGCATGGAACCAGCCGACCCCCTTGCCCAGTTGCAGGCCTTCGCCGCCCGCGTGGAAGCGTTGCTTGAACGCAACCAGCGCCTGGCCGAGGAGAACCGCAGCCTGCGCCACCAGCAGGAACAGCTGGTGACCGAGCGTTCGACGCTGCTGGCCAAGAACGAGCAGGCCCGCTCGCGGGTGGAAGCGATGATCAGCCGGCTCAAATCCCTGGAGCAGCACACATGAGCGCCGAACCGGTCAGTGTCCGCATCCTCGATCGTGAATACACGGTGGGCGTCGGTGGCGATGAACGCGACAGCCTGATGGCCGCCGCGCGCCTGCTCGATGCGCGCATGCGCGAGATCCGCGGCAGCAACCGGATGGCTGCCGTCGACCGCGTGGCCGTGCTGGCCGCGCTCAACCTGGCCCACGAGCTGCAGCTGCTGCGCGACGAGAACGCCCGCCAGGCGGTGGCCCTGCAGCAGACGCTGGCCGATCTGAACCGGCGGCTGGACCGCGCGATCGACAGCAGCACGTGAGGAGCGCGCGCATCGCGTCTTTTCATAACTGAATTGGCACGTACTGTTGCCGACGAACGGCCTATCCAGATCCTGCGCGCTGGCTATAATGGCGACGCGTTCTCTGCGGTACTCGACGGCATGTGCAAACATTCGCCTTGTCCCTTAAGAACGACACCGGGAGCGCGACAGCGCCGGGAGTGCAGGTCCGCCTTGTAGCGGGAAGCCCGATGGTTCTCCAGCGTTCCCACTTGAGCCCCCGGGTTCAAGGTCGTTTCGCATGCATCGACATTGCGGAGAATGCAATATTCCAGCAAGGGCGGCGTCTTCGGGCGTCGCCCTTGTTCTTTCCGGCACAATGACGGCTGTTCCCCCGCCGCACGCTGCCATGACCGACCCGCGCCAGGCCCTGCGCCACGACCTGCGGCAACGCCGCCGCGATCTTTCCGCGCCCGCGCGCATCGCCGCCGCCGAATCGCTGGCCGATGCCCTGCTTGCCCTGCCCTTCGCCCCGCGCACCGGCCCGGTGGCCGGCTACTGGGCCTTGGATGGCGAGATCGCCCTGCACCGCTGGCAGCTGCAGCTGCCCGAAGGCCTGACCTACTGCCTGCCGGTGCTGGCCGGCGAGGTGCTGCGCTTCGCGCCGTGGCGGCCCGGCCAGCCGCTGACCAGCAACCGCTACGGCATTCCCGAACCGGACGTGGCCTTGGAAGACACCCTCGAACCGGCGCAGATGGCGCTGGTGGTGACCCCGTTGGTCGGCTTCGACAGCCAGTGCCGGCGGCTGGGCATGGGGGGCGGCTGGTATGATCGCAGCTTCGCCCTCCGCCACGACCGGCCGGCGCCGCCCTGGCTGGTCGGTGCTGCGTTCGCGGTGCAGCAGGTCGAGTCCTTGCCGGTGGCGTCGTGGGACGTGCCGGTGGATGCGATCTGTACCGAAGACGGCACCCTGTTCCCCTCCGCTGCCCCCGTGAACGCATGACCGCCCGCAAGCGCTATTGGCTGATGAAGTCCGAACCGGACGCTTTTTCCATCGATGACCTGGCCAAGGTGAAGGTCGAGCCCTGGAACGGGGTGCGCAACTACCAGGCGCGCAACTTCATGCGCGACGCCATGCAGGTCGGCGACGGCATCCTGTTCTACCACTCCAATACAAAGGTGCCGGGCATCGTCGGCCTGGCCACGGTGGCCAGCGCGGCCTACCCGGACGACACCCAGTTCGACCCGACGTCCGATTACCACGACCCCAAGAGCACGCGCGAAAACCCGCGCTGGATGCTGGTGGACGTGCGCTTCGAGCGCAAGCTGAAGCAGGTGATCGCGCTGGACGAGATCAAGCTGCACGCCGACGAACTCGGCGAGGGCTTCCCGCTGGTTGCCAAGGGCAACCGCCTGTCGGTGTTCCCGGTGACGGCCGCGCAGTGGAAGCTGCTGCTGTCGCTCGAAAAGAAATCCTGATTCCCTGCCTGAGAGTCCTCCCATGTCCGAAGCCAAGCGCCTTGCCGCCGAGAAAGCCATCGAATACGTCCAGGACGGCATGATCGTCGGCGTCGGCACCGGTTCCACCGTTGCCTACTTCATCGATGCCCTGGCCCGCATCCAGCACCGCATCAAGGGCGCGGTGTCCAGTTCCGAACAGAGCACCGCCCGCCTGAAGCAGCACGGCATCGAGGTGATCGAACTGAACCACGCCGGCAGCCTGTCGCTGTACGTGGACGGCGCCGATGAGTGCGATGCAAACAAGTGCCTGATCAAGGGCGGTGGCGCCGCGCTGACCCGCGAGAAGATCATCGCCGAGGCCAGCGAGCGCTTCGTCTGCATCGTCGACCCGAGCAAGCAGGTGCCGGTGCTGGGCAGGTTCCCGCTGCCGGTGGAAGTGATCCCGATGGCGCGCAGCCTGGTGGCCCGCCAGATCCGCGACATGACCGGCGGCCAGCCGACCTGGCGCGAGGGCGTGGTGACCGACAACGGCAACCAGATCCTGGACATCCACAACCTGGAGATCACCGATCCGGAAAAGCTGGAGCGCGAGCTCAACCAGCTGCCGGGCGTGGTCTGCGTCGGCCTGTTCGCGCGCCGTCGCGCCGATGTGGTGATCGTCGGCGGCGAACCGCCGGTCGTGCTCTGAATTTCCCGAAGGACGCTGACATGTCGCTGCGCTCGCTGCTGATCCTCCCCCTGCTGGCCCTGACCGGCTGCGCCACCGATGCCGCCCGCCACTGGGTGGAGCTGGACGGCGCCCGGTACCAGGTGGAGCTGGCCACCAATGATGAAACCCGCGCCCGCGGGCTGATGTTCCGCGACCAGATGCCGGCCGACAACGGCATGCTCTTCATCCACGACCGCGAGGAAATGCAGGCGTACTGGATGAAGAACACCAAGATCGCGCTGGACATCCTGTACTTCGACAGCGAGCGCAAGCTGGTCAGCCAGCAGCGCGACGTGCCGCCGTGCTCGGCCGGCGACATGTGCCCGCCCTACCCGAGCGGTGGCCCGGCGCGTTACGTGCTGGAGCTCAACGCCGGCCAGGCCGAGAAGCTGAAGCTGAAGGACGGCACGCCGCTGACCTTCGGCCCGGGCATCGAGAAATAAGGGTTGGCCGGGCTGCGCCCGGCACCCGAGGTCGGAATCAGGGGTCGGATCCCTTTCGCGCGCGAAAGGGCTCTGACCCCGTTTCTTCATGGCGCGGTTCTTTTCACGCCACACCTCTTGAAACCGCCTGCGATTGCCTCCAGTCTGTGGCCATGCAGGACCGGATCACACTCCCCGACTGGGATGCACTGGCCGACGTCGATGACGAGGCGCTGCCACTGTTGCCGACCGCGTTGCTGATCGCGCGCGATGAATACCCCGACCTGCAGCCTGGCGTGTACGACGCGCTGGTGCAGAGCCATGTCGACCACCTGCGCGCGGAAGTGGACACCATCGAGCGCTGGCCGCTGAAGATGGCCGCGGTCAACCGCCACCTGTTCGACGAACTGGGCTACAGCGGCGACCACCAGGAGTACTACGACCCGCGCAACAGCTACCTCAACCAGGTGTTCGAGCGCCGGCTGGGCAACCCCATCTCGCTGGCCCTGGTGCAGATGGAAGTCGCCCGGCGCCTGGGCATTCCGCTGGATGGCGTGTCCTTCCCCGGCCATTTCCTGGTGCGCCTGCCGGTGGACGACGGCGTGCTGGTGATGGACCCGTTCAACGGCGGTCGCCCGCTGGACGTGGACGAACTGCGCGAGCGCGCCAAGTCACACCTCGGCGGGCAGGCCCCGGACGACCAGGTGCTGGCGCAGATCCTCGACCCGGCGCCGACCCGCGCGATCCTGATCCGCATGCTGCGCAACCTGCACGGCGTGTATGCCGAAGCCAGCGAGTGGGACCGTGCCGCGCGCAGTGCCGACCGCCTGCTGAAGCTGGCCCCGGAACAGGACGATGCCCTGCGCGACCGGGGCTTGGCCTACCTGCAGCTGGATTACGTGGCCGGCGCCCGCCACGACCTGGGCCAGTACCTGCGCCGCAACCCCGAGGCCAACGATGCGCAGTGGCTGCGCGAGAAGCTGATCGACCTCGGCGGGCCGATGCCGCGGCTGCATTGATTTACCGCTGTGCGGACCAACGGTCCGCACCCACCCCAACGGTCCGCACCCACCCGCGCTCAGTCGATCTCGACCATCTCGAAATCGTCCTTGGTCACCCCGCAGTCGGGGCAGGTCCAGGTCTCGGGAATGTCCTCCCAGCGCGTGCCCGGGGCGATGCCCTCTTCGGGCAGGCCGTCCGCTTCGCGGTAGATGAAGCCGCAGACCACGCACATCCAGGTACGCAAGGTGGTGGGGGTGGCGTCGCTCATCGGATAATCAGGGCTGGATTCACGGGCCGCCATTGTCCCATCGCGGCCCACTCACCGGTAGCCATCGATGACTTCTGCTTCCCCGGCGCCCCGCGGCGTCTACCTGATCACCCCGGATGAACCCGATACCGCACGCCTGCTGGCGCGCACGGCGCCGCTGCTGGCCGCCGGTGCTACCTGGCTGCAGTACCGCAACAAGACCGCCAGCGACGAGCTGCGCCAGGAACAGGCCGTCGCCCTGCAGGCGCTGTGCGCCGTCCACGGCGTGCCGCTCATCATCAACGACGACCCGGCACTGGCCCAGGCCGTGGGCGCGGCCGGCGTGCACCTGGGCGGCACCGACGGCGACATCCCCAGCGCGCGCGCCCTGCTCGGCCCGGACGCCATCATCGGCGCGTCCTGCTACGACCAGCTGGCCAACGCCGAAAAGGCCGTGGCCGCTGGCGCCAGCTACGTGGCCTTCGGCGCCTTCTACCCGACCACCACCAAGGTCACCAGCAGCCGCGCCCACACCGACCTGCTGCGGCAAAGCGCCGCACTGGGTGTGCCGCGGGTGGCGATCGGCGGCCTGACGCCGGACAATGTCGGTCCCATCATCGATGCCGGCGCCGACCTGGTGGCCGTGGTCAGTGGCATCTATGCCGCGCAGGACCCGGTCGCGACCCAGCGCGCCTTCCTCGCCCAGTTCGCGTAACACCCAGGAAAGCCCCATGAACCACGACCAGTCCCACGCCCTGTTCTCCCGCGCCCAGCAGCTGCTGCCGGGCGGCGTCAATTCGCCGGTGCGCGCGTTCAAGTCCGTCGGCGGCGAGCCGTTCTTCGTCGAGCGCGCCGATGGCGCCTACCTGTACGACGTCGATGGCAACCGTTACATCGACTACGTCGGTTCCTGGGGCCCGATGATCGTCGGCCACAACCACCCGGCCGTGCGCCAGGCAGTGAAGAAGGCCATCGACAATGGCCTGTCCTTCGGCGCGCCCTGTGCGGCCGAAGTGACCATGGCCGAGACCATCACCCGCCTGGTGCCGTCCTGCGAGATGGTGCGCATGGTCAACTCGGGCACCGAGGCCACGCTGTCGGCCATCCGCCTGGCCCGTGGCGCCACCGGACGCAACCGCATCGTCAAGTTCGAGGGCTGCTACCACGGCCATGGCGATTCGTTCCTGGTCAAGGCCGGCAGCGGCATGCTGACCCTGGGCGTGCCGACCTCGCCGGGCGTGCCGGCCGGCCTGAGCGAACTGACCCTGACCCTGCCCTACAACGACTTCGACGCCGCCACCGCGCTGTTCGAAGCACAGGGCAGCGAGATCGCCGGCCTGATCATCGAACCGGTGGTGGGCAACGCCAACTGCATCCCGCCGCGCGACGGCTACCTGCAGCACCTGCGCGCGCTGTGCACGCAGTACGGCGCCCTGCTGATCTTCGATGAAGTGATGACCGGCTTCCGCGTGGCCCTGGGCGGCGCGCAGGCGCACTACGGCATCACCCCGGACCTGAGCACCTTCGGCAAGATCATCGGCGGCGGCATGCCAGTGGGCGCCTACGGCGGCCGCCGCGAGCTGATGCAGCAGATCGCCCCGGCCGGCCCGATCTACCAGGCCGGCACGCTGAGCGGCAACCCGGTGGCGATGGCCGCCGGCCTGGCGATGCTGGAACTGGTCTCGCAGCCGGGCTTCCACGACGACCTCGCGGCGCGCACCGCGCACCTGTGCGAAGGCCTGGAAGCGGCCGCCGCGGAAGCCGGCGTGGCGGTGACCACCACCCGCGTGGGTGCGATGTTCGGCCTGTTCTTCACCAGCGAAAAGGTGGAGACCTATGCGCAGGCCACCGCCTGTGACATCCCGGCGTTCAACCGCTTCTTCCACGCGATGCTGGACCAGGGCGTGTTCCTGGCGCCGTCGGCGTACGAGGCTGGCTTCATGTCCAGCGCGCACGACGATGCCGTGATCGAAGCCACTCTGGCCGCCGCCCGCATCGCGTTCAAGGCCGCCAAGGGCTGAGCCCACGCCCGGTTGGTGCCAACCCTGGTTGGCACCGCCTTGTACCGTATCCACGCATGGCATGGATCTACCACGCATTGCCGGGGCACCGTATCCACGCATGGCGTGGATCTACCATGCATTGCCGGGGTACGGCATCCACGCATGGCGTGGATCTACCATGCATTGCCGGGGTACGGCATCCACGCATGGCGTGGATCTACCACGCATTGCCGGGGTACGGCATCCACGCATGGCGTGGATCTACCACGCATTGCCGGGGCACCGTATCCACGCATGGCGTGGATCTACCATGCATTGCCGGGGTACGGCATCCACGCATGGCATGGATCTACCACGCATTGCCGGGGCACCGTATCCACGCATGGCGTGGATCTACCAGACTGCGCGCACCGTTCCACCAGTAGAGCCACGCCATGCGTGGCTGCAATCAACCGAAAACGAAGCTGCCCTTCATCATCGCGAAGTGGCCGGGGAACGAGCAGAAGAAGGTGTAATCGCCGCCCTTCTGCAGCCCCTTGGTCGAGAAACGCACACGCGCGGTTTCGCCGCCGCCGATCACCTTGGTGTGCGCCAGCACGCGCTTGTCGGCCTTGGGCAGGTAGCTGTCGGCCAGAGTCATGCGCATGCCGGCCATCGCCACCGGCTGGTAGTCGGCCGTGCGGGTCAGCACCCAGTTGTGGCCCATCGCCGTGGCCGCCAGCTTGCCGGTGTGGCGCAGGGTCAGGTCCACTTCGCTGCAGTCGGCAGCCACCTTGATCTGGCGCGTGCTGAAGCTCATCTGGTCCGTGCTGTCAATGCTCACCGCACACACGCGTGCCATCGCCGACGGCGCCAGCATCAGCGCACCCAGTCCCACTGCCACCATCCAAGCCTTCATCGTTGCGTCTCCTGCGGGTTCACCGACCATTCTAGGCAGGGCCATGCGCCACCGGCTGCGACCGTCTGTCGCATGCGCACGGCAGGGTGTTCGCGCTTCTATGGCAATGGCATGCTCAGGCCATGCGGATCGACCTGTTGCTGCTGGATGTGGACGGCGTGCTGGTGCAGTACCAGCGCGCGCAGCGCGTGCTGCATCTGGCGCAGGCGCTGGACGTGAGCGCCGATGCCGTGCAGGCGGCGCTGTATGACAGTGGGCTGGAAGCGGCACACGACAGCGGCGCGCTGGATGGCACGACCTATCTGGCGCGCCTTGGCGAACTGCTGGGCCACACCGTGGATGCGCAGACCTGGACCTCCGCACGCCAGGCCGCCAGCCATCCGCAGGACGCGGTGCTGCAGCGCCTGGAGCACCTGCAGGTGCCGCTGGCGGTACTGACCAACAATGGCGCGCTGATGGTGCAGGCGCTGCCCCAGCTGCTGCCGGGCCTGTTTCCTGCGCTGCACGGGCGGGTGTTCTGCAGTGCCGATTTCGGCCTGCGCAAACCGCAGCCGGCGGTGTTCCAGCGCGTGCTCGACGTGCTGCAGGTTGCGCCTGCGCACACGTTGTTCGTCGATGACCTGTTCGCCAACGTGCGCGGCGCACGCGCGGCCGGCCTGCACGCGGAAACGGTGCGTGACGGGCGTGGGCTGGGGAAGGTGTTGAAGCGCTACGCGGTACGATGATCCGGGGGTCAGAGCCCTCTCCGCAGGAGAGGGATCCGACCCCAGCGTCAGGATCAGCGCGCGGCGACGAACGCGGCAACGGCCGCGCGCAGGCGCTTGAGGCCTTCGGCCACTTCTTCGTCGGTGATGTTCAGCGACGGCACGAAGCGCAGCACGTCCGGGCCGGCCTGCAGGGTCAGCAGGCCCTGGTCGGCGGCATGGTCGAGGATCGCACCGGCCTGGCCGGCAAAGGCCGGGCTCAGCACCGCGCCCAGCATCAGGCCGCGGCCACGCACGCCACTGAACACGCCGAACTCTTCGCTGATGCGGTCAAAGCCATCGCGCAGCGCCTTCGACTGGCGGCTGACGTTGGCGGCGATCTCCGGCGAGGCCAGCTTGCGCAGGGCCACGCGGGCGACGGCCGCGGCCAGCGGGTTGCCCCCGAAGGTGGTGCCGTGGGCGCCGAACTGCATGGTTTCAGCCACCTTCGGGCCGGCCAGCATCGCGCCGATCGGGAAGCCGCCGCCGAGGGCCTTGGCCAGGGTGACCATGTCCGGCACCACGTCATCCTGCCAGTGCGCGAACAGGGTGCCGGTGCGGCCCATGCCGGCCTGGATCTCGTCCAGCACCAGCAGGGCATCGTGCTGGTCGCACAGCTCACGCACGCGCTTGAGGAAGCCGGACTTGGCCGGCATCACGCCGCCCTCGCCCTGCACCGGCTCGAGCATGACCGCAGCGACGTCGCCGGCGGCCATCGCGGTTTCCAGCTGCACTTCATCGTTGAAGTCGATGTAGCGGAAACCACCGGGCAGCGGCTCGTAGCCTTCCTGGTACTTCGGCTGGGCGGTGGCGGTGACCGCGCCCATGGTGCGGCCGTGGAAGCTGCCGCGGAAGGTGATGATGACGCGCTTGTCGGCCGGGCGCCCCTTGCTGGAGGCCCACTTGCGGACCATCTTGATCGCCACTTCGTTGGCTTCGGCGCCGGAATTGCACAGGAACACGCGCTCGGCGAAGCGGCTGGCCTGCACCAGTTCCTCGGCCAGGTGCAGCGGCGGCGCGCTGTAGAAGACGTTGCTGGTGTGCCACAGCTTGCCGGCCTGCTCGACCAGCGCAGCCACCAGGTCCGGGTCGTTATGGCCCAGCCCGCACACGGCGATGCCGGCGGCCAGGTCGATGAACTCGCGGCCCTGGCTGTCCCACACGCGGGCGCCCTGGCCTCGCTCCAACACCACCTGGCGGGGCTTGTACACCGGCAGGTAGTAGTGCGACAGGGAGATCAACGGATCGGTAGCGGCGGTCATGGCAGTGGATTGGGTTCAGGACCCCCCATTCTCGCCCCCCAGCCCCTGCGGCACAATGTGCGGATGCGCCCGTTTTCCGCCCCCCAGCTGAACCCCGCCACCGCTTCCGGCTGGCGCCGGACCTGGTTCGACATCATCTACCGCCACGACACCCGGCCGTCCCGCAATTTCGACCTGATCCTGGTGGTGGCGATCATCGCCAGCATCCTGGTGGTGATGATCGACAGCGTGCAGCACCTGCACGTGGCATGGTCGGACTGGCTGTACGTCATCGAGTGGGGCTTCACCGCCCTGTTCACGATCGAGTACCTGCTGCGCCTGGCGGTGGTGAAGCGGCCGCTGCGCTACGCGGTCAGCATCTGGGGCATCATCGACCTGCTGTCGATCCTGCCGGCCTACCTGTCACTGTTCATCCCCGGCGCGCAGAGCCTGCTGGTGGTGCGCGCGCTGCGCATGCTGCGGGTGTTCCGCATCCTCAAGCTGACCCGCTACATCGAGGAAAGCGGCGTGCTGCTGCAGTCGCTGTGGCGCAGCCGGCGCAAGATCCTGCTGTTCCTGTTCACGGTCATCACCATCACGATCATCGCCGGCACCCTGATGTACATCATCGAGGGCCCTGCGCATGGGTTCAGCAACATCCCGGCCAGCATGTACTGGGCAGTGGTGACCATGGCCACGGTCGGCTTCGGCGACATCGTGCCGCAGACCGTGCTGGGCCGCTTCGTCACCTCGGTGCTGATCCTGATCGGTTACAGCATCATCGCCGTGCCCACCGGCATCTACACCGCCGAGCTGGCCAGCACCATGCGCGAGGCCGACATGGCCGCGCGCCGGGATGCACGTGGCTGCCCGCAGTGCGGGCTGGAAGGCCACGAGCCCGACGCCCGCCATTGCCGCCGGTGCGGCAGTGCCCTGCCGGATACCTTCAAGTAGATCCACGCCATGCGTGGATGAGCACCGGCACAGTGCGGACCAACGGTCCGCACCCACCAGAGTCGGTACTCGTCAATGCATGCGGTTGCTGGTGGTCACCAGGTCGTTGTACGCGTCCAGGATGTCCGACTGCGCGCCTTCCGGGGCCGAAGTGAGCCAGCTGCCCGATGCCTTGCGCTCGGCGGCCAGACCTTCGGCGCTGATCGGCTTGCCCTGCTCGATGCGTTCGATGCCACGGCCGGCCTTGCGGATCAGCATGTCGGCCGAGCGCTGCACATGGCCCCACATCGGGTCGTCCTTGCCGATGCCGGCGGCCTGCATTTCCTTCACCAGTGCCTCGTAATCCGCCACGCGCGTGCGCAGCGCGGCGACGTCAGGCTTTTCATCCTGGAAGGCCACCGCAAGCTGCTTGCCGTCGCCGACCAGGCGCAGGTGGTAGTAAGCCGGCGAACGGCCCTCACTCTCTTCGATCTGCTTCAGCTGCGCGGCACGGCGGTCTTCCTCGTTCTTTTCCAGCGCCACGTCCAGTGCGTCGCTGGCCTTGAAGAAGGCCGCATAGGCCTGCATCAGCGGTGCGTGCTGGCTGCGCATGCCTTCGCCACCATCGCGGCGGAATTCCTCGCGGCTGAAGTAGCCATCGGCCTGCTCGATCTTCGCGTACAGGGCCTGGAAGGCCTGCTGGTAGTCACGCACCGGCGCGTCCATCGGGATCGCCGGCGTCAGCGCCAGCGCGTCGGTCAGCGGCTGGCCGCAATACTCCACGCGGTGCGACAACACCTTGCCCGGCGAGCGCGGCTGCGCTTCCTTGCCGGTCGGGCCGGCTTCGACATCCTTGATCCAGCCGGTGTACGTCTCGAAGCCCTCGTGGATGGGCTGCTCGACGCCGTTGTAGCACTCGATGTAGGCGTTGACCTTGGCCAGGCTGGGATCGGCCAGCGACAGGCCGGTGGACTTGTTGCAACCGGCCAGGCCGGCCACGGCGCCCAGCAGCAGCACCGGCAGTACACGTACAGAAGCGTTCAATTCAATTCCTTGCTTGCAAAAAAAAACAGTAGGTCGCCTTACTGGCGGTTGCTCTGGAAGACCAGCGAGTTGTATTCCTGCATCAGCTTGCCCGGCGAACCCTGCGGCGCCAGCGTGGTGTCCAGCATGCGCTGCTCGAAATCGCTGTACGGAGTCTTGTCCGCGACGCGCTTCAGGCGCTCCTTGCTGGCGCGGCGGAAATCCTCGGCGGTGCGCTCGAAGCTGTTCCAGTCCAGCTTGCCCGGCTCCTGCTCGGCCACCTTGGCGTGGGCCTCATCGGAGATCGCGTTGAACGCATCCAGGCGCCGGCGCGCTTCGGCCACGTCGAAGCTGTCTTCGGCCATCAGGTCCATCAGCGCCTTGGCATCGCGCATGATCGCCAGGCGGTAGAAGTTGCGGGTGCGGCCTTCCTGCGCTTCGACCTTGGCCAGCTGCGAATCCTGCAGGCGATCGTTCTCGGCATCCAGCGCATCGCTGAACACGCCGCTGGCTTCGACGAAGGTGCTGAATGCAGACATCAACGGCGCATGCAGCGCCTTGCCGCGCGCGAAGCCATCGTCTTCGTAGTCATCACGCTGGTAGTAGTCGGCCGCTTCGTGGGTGATCGGCTGCAGTGCATGCAGTGCATCGAGATAGCCCTGCGCGGCCTTGTCCAGTTCCGGCAGCGACGGCTGCGCGGCGATGGCTTCCGGCAGCGCCGTGTCACAGCCCTTGAGGTCGCTGGCGGTCAGGTCCGGCGGACCAATCGGGCGTTGCTCGCGACCGGTCGGGCCGGCCTTGGGGTCCTTCATCCACACCGTGTACGGGCCGATGCCCGCATGGATCTTGCGGTCCACATCGTTGTAGCACTCGATGTAGCCGTTGAGCTTGGCCATCAGGGCCTGGTCGGCATCGGCGTCGACGGCCGCCGTTTCTCCCTTGCCTGCAGTGTCGGCGGCATCGGCCGGGGCCGCAGGCTTGCCACCACAGGCGGCCAGGACGAGGGACAGCGAAGCAGCCAGGGTGGCCGCGCGAAGCATCGGTCGCATAGGGAAACTTCCTTGTTGAGACGGCTGATGAAAACGGTTCCAGCCACCATTCTACCCAACCCGGGCAGTGGCCATCCTTGACCACTGCCTCAGAAGCACGCGCCGCCGATCAATCCAGGAACAGGTCCGGCAGCAGCGGGCGCGACGCGTCCACGGCGTACCCGGACAGATCGGTCACCCCGGCTTCGCCCAACACCTCGTCATCGATCAGGAAGCGGCCATGGAAACCGGCGGCCTCGCGCACCAGTACCGCGTGCGCCGCATCGGCCATGATCTGCGGCGTACGGCAGCCGGCCGCATCCACACCGGGGATCATGTTGATCGCATCGGTGGCGATGACCGTGCGCGGCCACAGCGCATTGACCGCGACACCCTGCGGGCCGAACTCCGCAGCCAGGCCGAGGGTGACGAAGCTCATGCCCATCTTGGCCAGCGTGTAGCCGGTATGCGGTCCCCACCACTTCGGTTCCAGGCTGGGCGGCGGGGCCAGGGTGAGGATGTGCGGATTGGGCGCCTGCAGCAGGTACGGCAGGCAGGCCTGCGCGCACAGGAAACTGCCGCGCGAATTGACCTGCTGCATCAGGTCGAACCGCTTCATCGGCGTATCCAGCGCGCCGCGCAGCCAGATCGCGCTGGCGTTGTTGATGAGGATGTCGATGCCACCGAAGGTATCCACCGTGGCGGCCACGGCCGCCTTCACCTGGTCCTCTTCGCGGATGTCGCACTTCAGGGCGAGGCCCTGGCCGCCGGCCGCGGTCACTGCTTCGGCGGCGCTGTGGATGGTGCCCGGCAGCTTCGGGTTGGGCACCGACGACTTCGCGGCGATGGCCACGTTGGCGCCGTCGCGCGCCGCGCGCAGTGCGATGGCCAGGCCGATACCACGCGAGGCACCGGTGATGAAAAGGGTTTTACCCTGCAGACTGCCCACGTTCCACACTCCAGCGTATGCAATGAGCCGCTAGTATGCCGCGCCGACGCGGAGTTCACCGCGCGTTGACGATACTGGCGCCCCAGTCACACGCACGAGGTACACGCCATGCGCCGTTCCCGCCTGCTGCTGCCTGCCCTGGGCCTGGCCCTGCTCACCGCCTGCCAGGGCCGTGCGCCGGAACCCGGCACCGAACCCGCCACGGGTGATGCGCCCGCCGCCAGCAAGGCCGCCGATGGCTCACTGCGCTGGAGCGAGTCGGTGGTCTGGGATGGCGACCTCAACGCATGCCGGCAGGGTGAGAACAGCGCAACGCGCGAGTGCCTGGCCGAGACGATGAAGTCCGCCGGCGCCAGCGCCGATGCCGTGGCCGCTGCAGACCAGCTGTCCACCGGCGGCGAGTTGGCCTACGTGACGGCCTGGCATGAACACGATGGCCTGGGCGTGGCCACGGTGGAGTATCCGTTCCGCGCCAACACCAACGAGGGCACGCGCCTGGTGGATGCCGGCGGCAAGCGCATCGATGTCGACGCGGTGCAGCTGGACGACACCCTGCGCGCCGACCCGGGGGTACAGGCGGTGCTGGCCGCGCATCCGCAGGCCACGCCGTTCGCGCCCGCACAGGCAGCAGGCACGGCACCGCTCGATGGCGGCGGCATCCGCCTGCTGTACCGCACGCCGCTGCGCGACTGCCATGCCTGCCCGGATGTCGGCCAGCTGCAGATCGGTTATGACTTCGATGGCAAGCGCAACTTCATCGGCCAGCAGGTGGTGCCGGCGGCGCCGTGATGCCATAACGTTGCGTACCCGCCGGGCATGGCCCGGCGCTACCGATCCGGAGCGTGCCCTTGAGGTAGCGCCGGGCCATGCCCGGCGACAGGCAAGACGTGGCACCTGCCGTAGAGTCGAGCTTGCTCGACTGCTCCTGGCGCCTCAGTCGAGCAGGCTCGGCTCTACTCCTGGCCCTTCAGTCGGGCAAGCTCGACTCTACTCCTGGTACAGAACCTCGATGGCATCACCACGGGCAAGACGTCTCACCTGATCCAACGTATCCACCGCCATGACAGAGTACGTAACCTCCACACCGGAGTGCAGGCGTCCCTCGGCAGTGTCCTCATCAGTCTCTACTGATATCAGCTTGCGGATTCCGGCGAATCGATAGAGGGACGGTCTACCGTCTTCACCCATCAGGCGGCCGCTCAGATCCTCATAGTCAGAGGCAAGCGCTTTCGCATTGTCGAGAGCTTGCTCTTCGCTATCCGCACTGAGGAGATAGACGTTCTCATGGATAAGAATCGAGTCCTGCCCTTCGCATTCGTAGTAAAAAATGGCGTGCGCGCAGTACCACATGGATCACCCCAATCAATTGCCTGATGCGGAAATCAGCGCGTCGGGCCGCGAGAGGCCCGCATCATCCAGCGCTATCCAATCAACCCCAACTCTCTCCGGAACAGCACCAGCAGAATCCAGACGATGTAGTAGGGAAACAAGACCGTAACGTAAGCCCGCAAACGCCTGGCACGCGCTCGCTGCGTCGAAGAAAGCAACGCGAACTGCTTCAATTCCCCCAGCACAAGAGGAATGACAACACTACGCGACGCGTAGCCCAGAGTCGGCGATCCCATATTGCGCCATTCGTCCGGCAGCTCCAACCGCAGCCTTGCAAGGAACATCCTCAGCTCGACCAGATATATGAAAGTGAAAGCAACGGCAACAGGCGCGGAGAGAACCAGAAAATCCATCACCATTACTTTATTCCGGATGGCCAGGTGAATCGTTTGCTGGACCTGTTCGAGGTATCGGCAGGACGCCATCCGAGTAGGAGATCGAACAGTCTTTGTACTCGGCGCAGAATTCACGCATGCCTGTGAGCGTCCGCAACCGCTCGACGTTTTCCAGGTCCGCGAATCTTCCAGCGACGACATGCTCGGGAACAACGCCGTCACCGACAACGATCTTCGGCGAGCGCTGGAACATGGCCTTGACGCGGTAGTAGCCCGCTTCAAGCAACGGCTCCCGCTGGTCCTCCACCCTGAAAAAAACGATGGCTGAAGCCAGGTCGTTGATCTCTGCGGAATCGTGGCTTGCGAACAGAACCTTGGCGCCATGACCGGGATAGAAGAGAACGACCGAGACGCTCCGTCCTTCAAATGCATCTGGAGCAGAGAACAACTCGACCGCGGAGACCACACAGGCCCCAACCGACATGCGATGCGTGCAGCGGTCAACGGACGCGGCAGCAACGTTGTCATGACTACTGCCCTTGCAGGCAATCAACACTCCGCACAGCACAACGGCCATGATCCATACGCGTCCCCTCATGTGATCTTCCTTGATGAGTCATTCAGCCATCGATGCACAGGCACCCCCTTCATCTATACCGGGTGCCTTCCCGAGTACACAAGACGATCAGTCGGCTTCTTTTCCGCCGAAATCAGAAAGGCATCAAGATAGTCCGGCACATACCAGTCATCCCAAGGCGCAAGACCATAGAAGGCATTTGCAAACTCTTCCACGATCCCCGAGCCTCGAATTCTGGCGCCAATGAATCCGCTCCTGCGCAGCGTCTCATAGGGGGCCGCGTCGACCACGCCCCCTGTATCGCGAAGATCGACCACCTTCCAACGCCCCGAATCCAGCAGATCGCGGGTTACAAAAACGGCCGAAAACAGTGCATCCAGCCCCAGAGGGGGGATGTCCCCACCGGCCCAGGCGCCTTTGAAATCAAATAGAACGATCACCGCACTATTCAGAACGTGCGCCTCACGCCCGATGACCTGGCCAACACACGAATCGCCATCCTCAAGCGGAAGCAGAAAGACGCTTCCGATGTCCCACTTCTGCTTTGCACGGACTGACACCCCCCCCCTCCTGGGCCGCGCGGCCCTGCCAGACAACGAATTGATTCACGCCATCCCCTTGCGTCCGCATGCGCACCCGCACCACGCGGGCCGGCTCGACGCTTCGCAACAGATCCCGTCTTCAGTCGTAGGCCTGCACCTGCTTTTTCAGAAGGTGCGGCACGATCCATCGATGCACCGGCGCCACCGGCAGCATGTACACCCGCCCAAACGCATTGTGGGTATGCACGACGGTGGCCACTTCCAGCACGTCGCCCTGCCACTGCAGCGCAAGCTGCACGCGCAGGTGGCGGTCGTTGTCTTCCAGCACGATGGCATCCTCATCCAGCGACTGCAGGGTGAAGATGCCCAGACGCTGCCCCGGTCGCGGCGCGACGGTGTCCTGCACCGCGCGCAACGAACCCAGGTCCTTCATGCCGAGCAGGCGCATGCCGCGGTTGCGCAGCGCCATCAGGCCATCGAACCAGCCGGGGATGGTCGCGGCCATATCGCGGTAGGCCTGCAACGCGCTGCGGCCATCGCGACGGGTATGGACCTGGCAGGCGTGCACGAAGCTGGCGCCGGGCAGCTGCGCGCGCAGCACGCTGGCCGCACTCGGCGGCGCGGTCACCACCTGCGCGGCGGTCACGGCTTCGGCCCCTGCCCTTCGTTGTCTTCCCAATGCAGGATGCGGCGGGTGACGAAGCGGTAGACCGGCTTGCCGGTGGCGAACCACAGCTCGCGCACCCAGGAGGTGCGCTTGAGCACGCGCTTCTCCACCGGGGTGAGCGACTCGCGGCAGTACATGCGCTTGTGCTTGAGCAGGTGGCGCAGGTCTTCGCGGGCCAGCAGGCGCATCCAGCGCGAGCGCGGGTTGCCGATCACCGCCAGCTGGAAGTCGATCAGCGCCGGGCGGCCGTCCTCGGTCACCAGCCAGTTGGCCTCCTTGGCCAGGTCGTTATGGGCCACGCCGCGCCGGTGCAGCTGCTGCAGCAGGCGCCGCGCAGCACGGAACCAGGCCAGGTCGCCACGCGGCGGACGCTGGTACATGGCATCGCCGGCCATGAAGCTGCGGTCGAGGTGGCGGCCATCCCAGTCCAGCAGCTGCGGCACGTCGGCCATGCCCTCGATATGGCGCAGCGCGCGTGCTTCGCGGCGGGCCAGCCACCACGCCGGCACGCGCAGCCACAGCGGCGTTGCGCCCAGGTCGCGGCGTACGAAGGGGCCCTGCGGCCCCTGCACGAGCAGGATGCGGCCGAAGCTGTCGGCCTTCAGGGCATGCGTTGGAGCGTCGGTCGAGTGCGGCATGCGCCCATTCTAGGCGATGGCGCTGGTTGCAAACGGTCACCAAGCCGCTGGGAACCAGTCACCTTCACGCCTCTATAATCGGGCAATGGACTCTTCATGGATCGACGCCACCCTCGCGTGGATTGCCGCCCATCCCGTACTCGCGGGCGCGGTTATTTTTCTGATCGCCTTCTGCGATGCGGTCATCATTCTCGGCGCCATCGTGCCGGCGCTGCCCCTGCTGTTCGCGGTGGGCGTGTTCATCGGCCTGGGGCAGATCTCCGGGCCGTATGCGGTGGCTGCGGCGGCGCTGGGTGCGTTTGCCGGTGATGGCATCAGTTACTGGATCGGCCGCCGCTGGGGCGACCGCCTGCGCGGGGTCTGGCCGTTCAGCCGCTATCCTCAGCTGCTGGACCGTGGCGAGAACCTGTTCCGCCGCAATGCCTTCAAGAGCATCCTGATCGCGCGCTATGTCGGCGCCATCCGGCCGTTCGTGCCCGCCATCGCCGGCATGCTGAAGATGCCGGCCAGCCGCTACGTGCAGGCCAGCGGCATCGCAAGCCTGTCGTGGGCGGTGCTGTTCCTGGCCCCGGGCTGGATCCTCGGCGAAGCCTATGACGCCGTCGCCGCGGTTGCCGGACGCCTGGTGGTGGTGGTCGGCCTGCTGGTGGTCATCCTCGGCCTGGTCTGGGCCATCGTGCTGTACGGCTACCGCTGGTCGGCCGCGCGCATGGACCACTGGCTGGCGCGCCTGCTGGACTGGTCCAACCGCCACCCCACGCTGGGCCGCTACACGGTCGGCGTGCTCGACCCGAAGCGCCGTGAATCGGTGCCGCTGGCGATGCTGGCACTGATGTTGCTGTTGCTGGGCTGGGGCTGGTTCGCGCTGCTGACCGTGGTGGTCGCCCATGGCGAACCGCTGGCCATCGATCTGCTGGTGCACCAGGCCATGCTGGCCCTGCGCAACCCGCTGGCCGACTACCCGATGGCGGCACTGGCCTCGCTGGGCGCCTGGCAGGTGCTGATGCCGGCCACCGCCGCGGCCATGGGCTACCTGGTGTGGCGCCGGCGCTGGATGGCCGCCGCGCACTGGCTGGCCGCACTGGCCTTCGGCCTGGCCCTGACCAAGCTGCTGGGCACCACCGTGGACGTGGTGCGCCCGGTCGATGCCAGCAGTGGCTTCGGCTTCCCTTCGGTGTCGGTGACCATGGCCACCATCACCTTCGGCTTCTTCGCGGTGCTGATCGCGCGCGAAATGCCCGGCCGCACCCGCGTCTGGCCGTACCTGGTGTCGGGCATCGTGGTCAGCCTGATCGGCTTCTCGCGCCTGTACCTGGGCGCGCACTGGCTGAGCGACGTCATCGGCGGCATGTTGTTCGGCACGTTCTGGCTGCTGGTGCTGGGCATCGCCTACCGCCGCCGCTTCAACCGCTCGTTCTGGGTGAAGCCGGTGGCGTGGCTGTTCTACGGCGTCTTCGCGGTGGCGGCGATGTGGTACGCGCCGCGCAACATCCCGGTGAAGCTGGAGCGCTTCGAACCGACCCTGCCGGCACCGGTGGCCATGGACATGCAGGCCTGGTGGCAGCACGACTGGGCCAAGCTGCCGGCGCGCCGCAACGAGTTCGACGATGACCAGCGCTGGCCGCTGGACGTGCAGGTGGCCGGTCCGCTGGCACCGCTGCAGGCGCAGCTGGAAGCGCGCGGCTGGACCGTTCAGGCGCAGGCCGGCTGGGAAGAAGCCCTGCTGATGCTGGACAAGAACACCGGCGCCGACGAACTGCCGGTGCTGCCGGCCACGCTGGAAACACGCGTGGAAGCCCTGCTGATGGTGCGCCAGGGGGCCAAGCCGGATGAGCGCTACGTGCTGCGCCTGTGGCCGGCACCGGGCCAGCTGCAGCCGGGCGACGTGCCGCTGTGGCTGGGCAGTGCGCAGACCCTGCGCTACGAGCGCCACTTCGAGTGGATCGGCATGTGGCACCCGGTGCGCGGCATCGACCCCGCGTTCAATGCGCTGAAGGACGCCGTGCAGGGCATGCCGCAGCACGAGGACGTGCACGCCGAAACCGGGTTGCCGGTGCTGCGGTTGAAGACGCAGCCGTGATCGATCGCCGGGCTTGGCCCGGCGCTACCGGAACGTGGATGGGTAGCGCCGGGCCATGCCCGGCGGCGTAGATCCACGCCATGCGTGGATGGCCGCTTACGGCATCCACCCCAACAACTGCTGCAAGCGCTGGTGCGGGTCGTCCATCTGCAGCAGCTGCAACCGCTGCTGTTCGCCGAGCGGCAGCAGTTCGGCCAGCCGCCAGCCGACCCAGCTGGCCTGGTCCAGCAACGCCGGATTCGCCGGCGCATAGGCTTCGCCGGCCTGCTCGATGATGTGGCCCAGCACCGTGGCCAGCAGCGCATGCTGCGGCTTCAGTTCGTCATCGGGGTCTTCTTCGCACCAGCGCACATCGGCCACGACCAGGCCGTTGTCGCGCACGCGGGTACGCTCGACATGGAAACGCCGGGTACCGCGCAGGCGCAGCTGCAGCACGCCATCGGCGCCGACATCGAAGTCCTCGATGCGGACCTGCACGCCGTAGGCCGCCGGGGTAGCCGGCTCCCCCACTTCCTGCCCTTCCAGGATCAGGCAGACACCGAAGCCCTCGCCGCTGCGGCCGGTGTCGCGCACCAGGTCCAGGTAGCGGCGCTCGAACACGCGCAGGCCAACCGCCGCGCCGGGCACCAGCGTGGTGTGCAGCGGAAACAGCGGCAGCGAAACGTCGGTGCTCATCGGGCCTGCAGGGCGGCGAGGAAGCGGCGCGGTGCGCCGTCGAAGCCACCGTTGGACATGAACACCACATGGTCACCGCTGCGCACGCTGGACTGCAGCTGTGCCAGCAGCGCATCGGTATCGGGCACGGCATGGGCCTGGCCACGCACGGCGGCGATCACCGAAGCGGCATCCCAGGCCAGTTCCGGCCGATGCAGGAACACCACTTCGTCGGCCAGCGCCAGCGACGGTGCCAGCGCCTGGGCGTGTGCGCCCAGCCGCATCGAGTTGCTGCGCGGTTCCATCGCCACCACGATACGCGCGTCGCCGACCTTGGCGCGCAGGCCGTCCAGCGTGGTCGCGATCGCCGTGGGGTGGTGGGCGAAATCATCGTAGACGGTGATGCCGTCATGGCTGCCGATCACTTCCATGCGGCGCTTGACGCTGCGGAAGCGGGCCAGCGCCGGGATCACCTCGGCCGGGGCCACGCCCACCGCATGCACGGCGGCCAGGGCGGCCAGGCCGTTGAGTACGTTGTGGCGGCCCAGCAGCGACCAGTGCACATCACCCAGCGCCTGCCCACGGTGATGCACGCGGAAGGCGCTGCCATCGGCGGCCAGCAGCTCGGCATGCCATTCCAGCGACGGGTCGAAACCGAAGCGCTCTACCGGGGTCCAGCAGCCCATCTGCAGCACTTTGGCCAGGTGCGCGTCCTCCCCATTGACGATCAGGCGGCCGCGCGCGGGCACGGTGCGCACCAGGTGGTGGAACTGGCGCTCGATGGCCTCCACGTCCGGGAAGATGTCGGCGTGGTCGTATTCGAGGTTGTTGAGGATGGCCACCAGCGGCCGGTAGTGCACGAACTTGCTGCGCTTGTCGAAGAAGGCGGTGTCGTACTCATCGGCCTCGACCACGAACTCGCGGCCCTGGCCCAGGCGGGCGGAGACGCCGAAATCCTCGGCCACGCCACCGATCAGGAAGCCCGGCGAACGCCCGGCGCTTTCCAGCAGCCAGGTCAAGATGGTGGTGGTGGTGGTCTTGCCGTGGGTGCCGGCCACGGCCAGGGTGTCGCGGCCCGGCAGCACCTGCTCGGACAGCCACTGGGCACCGGAGATGTAGCGCTGGCCGGCGTCGAGCACGGCTTCCACGGCCGGGTTGCCGCGTGACAGGGCGTTGCCGATCACCACCTCGGCGGTGCCCGGCGGCACGCTGTCGGCGCGGTAGCCCTGGTCCAGGACGATGCCCAGCTGCTCAAGCTGGGTGGACATCGGCGGATAGATGGCCTGGTCGCTGCCACTGACCGTATGGCCCAGTTCCCGCGCCAAGGCGGCCACGCCACCCATGAAGGTGCCGGCGATTGCAAGGATATGTACGCTGCTCATGACCGGGGATTGTGACCGATCACGGCTGTATAGGGCCATTGTCAGCAGCGGGGTCAGACAACTCCTACAGCGCTTGTGAGAAAAGTCCAATCGTCTGTCAGGGAATTCCCGATAGCGCAGGTATGTGAACCCGTACACAATTCAGGAAGCCAGCCGTAGTACCCGAACCGGTCCTACTCCCCAAGAGGCCATCCCCAAGGGAGCTCATGCTGCGGAGCCCTGAGCAAGCTCATCGCTGGCACCTATGAAACGAAACAGGCCTGGTCCGCGAGGATCAGGCCTGTTTCGTTGTCGCTGCACGGCGGCCGGCGCAGGGCCGGCCAACCGCCATCAGCCCTTGATCGCCGCCAGGATGCGGGCTTCGATCTCGTCCAGGTCACCGACGCCATCGACGCGGGCCAGGGTGCCACGGCCGGCGTAGAAGTCGACCACCGGGGCGGTCTGGTCGTTGTAGACCTGCAGGCGCTGGCGCACCGCTTCCGGGTTGTCGTCGGCGCGGCCCTGTTCCTGCGCGCGGCCGGCGATGCGCTCGACCAGCAGCTCGGTGGCCACGTCCAGCTGCACCACGGCGTCCAGCGGCTGGCCGATCTTGGCCAGCAGGCCGTCCATCGCATTGGCCTGGGCCACGTTGCGCGGGTAGCCGTCCAGGATGAAGCCCTTGGCGACATCGGCCTGGGTCAGGCGCGACTCCAGCATGCCCAGCAGGATGTCATCGGACACCAGGTTGCCGGCATCCATCACCGCCTTGGCCTGCTTGCCCAGCTCCGAGCCCGCGGCGATTTCCGCGCGCAGCATGTCACCGGTCGAAATATGGGCAATGCCCAGCTTTTCCTTCAGGCGCGTCGCCTGCGTCCCCTTGCCCGAACCGGGCGGTCCCAACAGAACCAATCGCATTGACCTGACTCCAACGTGTTGAAAACAAAGAAGGTTCGCGCCCCGGACGGACCGGTATCGCTGCACCGCAATAGCGCCACTTTAGCGCATCCGGGTAATGTCTCTGCAATGTCCCCCTCACCGAGCAGGTAGAAGCATGCGCAACGGCACCCTCCTCTACGCCCAGTCCGGCGGCGTCACGGCGGTCATCAACGCCACCGCGGCGGCGGTCATCGAGCAGGCCCGGGCCAAGGGCATCAAGGTCCTGGCTGCCCGCAACGGCATCCTCGGCGCCCTGCGCGAGGAGCTGATCGACACCAGCAAGGAGAGTGCCGCCGCCATCCGCGCCCTCGCCCACACCCCCGGCGGCGCCTTCGGCTCGTGCCGGGTCAAGCTGAAATCGCTGGAGGCCGACCGTGCCCGTTACGACCGCCTGCTGGAGGTGCTGCGCGCCCACGACGTGCGCTGGTTCCTGTACAACGGCGGCAACGATTCGGCCGATACCGCGCTGAAGGTGTCGCTGCTGGCCAAGGCGTCCGGCTACGACCTGACCTGCATCGGCGTGCCCAAGACCATCGACAACGATTTGGCCGTGACCGACACCTGCCCGGGTTTCGGCTCGGCGGCCAAGTACACCGCGGTCTCGGTGCGCGAGGCCGCGCTGGACGTGGCAGCGATGGCCGAGACCTCCACCCGCGTCTTCATCTACGAGGCGATGGGCCGCCACGCCGGTTGGCTGGCCGCCGCCGCGGGCCTGGCCGGCAATGGCGAGGACGAGGCTCCGCACATCATCCTGCTGCCCGAGCGTGCCTATGACGAGGCGACCTTCCTGGCCAAGGTCAAGGCCGTGGTCGAGCGCGTCGGCTACTGCGTGGTCGTGGCCTCCGAGGGCATCGCCACCGCCGATGGCCGCTTCGTCGCCGATGCCGGTGGTGGCAAGGATTCCTTCGGCCATTCGCAGCTGGGCGGCGTCGCCGCGCATCTGGCCGGCCGGGTCAAGGACCAGCTGGGCCTGAAGGTGCACTGGGCCCTGCCCGACTACCTGCAGCGCTCGGCCCGGCACCTGGCCAGCAAGACAGACTGGGAACAGGCGCAGGCGGTGGGCAAGGCCGCCGTGCAGCTGGCGCTGAAGGGCCAGAACGGGGTGATGCCGGTGATCGTGCGCAGCAGCGATGCGCCCTACCGCTGGAAGATCGAGGCCGCGCCGCTGGCGAAGATCGCCAACCATGAGAAAAAGATGCCGGCCGGCTTCATCCGCCGCGATGGTTTCGGCATCACCGCCAAGGCACGCGCCTACCTGTCGCCGCTGATCAAGGGCGAAGCCCCCCTGCCCTACGGCACTGACGGCCTGCCGAAGTACGTCACCCTGAAGAACGTGGCGGTGAAGCAGAAGCTGCCCGCGTTCGAGGGTTGAGCCACGGTCGGGGCGAGGGAGGAAGGCGATGGCACTGCGCGTTGTTCGACTCGGCAGCCCGCGCGCGCCCGGCGAGGGCCTGCGCATCGGCACGGTGCGGCGGCCGCCACGGGGCGTGCCGCGCAGCGAGTTCGCCCGCCAGGATTGGTATGACGTGTGGTTCCCGACGCTGTCGCCCAGCCCGGCGCTGGTGAAGCTGGCGCACGAGGCGAAGACTGCGGCGGACTGGAACGCCTTCTTCCGCCACTTCAAGGCCGAGATGAAAGCGCCCGAGGCCGCCCATGCGCTGGATCTGCTGGCGGCACTGTCGCAGCACAGCGACATCGCCGTGGGCTGCTACTGCGAAGAGGAGGCGCATTGCCATCGCAAGGCGCTGCGCGAGCTGCTGGTGGCACGCGGGGCGAAGCTGGCCGAGGGGTGATGGCGCGCTGCGGTAGATCCACGCCATGCGTGGATGCGACATCGGTGCCGACCAACGGTCGGCAGCCACCGGGCAGGTTCCGTCATCGGTGCCGACCCAAGGTCGGCACCCACCCGTATCAATTACAGGCCTTGCCTTCCACCTGCAGCTGCGCGGCGAACATCGTCACCTGCGGGATCTTGCCGGCGGCCGCCTGCTTCTTCGCTTCTTCCAGATAGATGCGCGACTGGCCCTGGCCATCCAGCGCCTGGGTGTTGTTGACCGGCAGGCGCCACACCCGCACCACCGCCTGCTGTGCCGGGCAGGCGGCATTCGGCACGCGGATCACGTCGTTGAGCTTCCAGCCCTTGTCGGCACTGGGCTGTGCCTTGGCGTAATCGACGAAGCGCGCACGCGGCTGGCACTGCTCGCTGGTGCGCACGGCGGAGAAGCGGTACGGCTCGGCGGCCTGGCCGGTGAACACGCCTTCCAGGCGTGCGCAGGCTTCGGGAATCTGCCGCAGCGTATGCACCGCGCCTACGGCCTGGGGTGCGCCGACCGCCCGCTGCAGTTCGGGGGTTTCCGCCGCGAGGGCCGGCAAGGCCGGGACCAGGGCGGCAAGCATCAGCAGGGACAGGCGCATGGGGAATCTCCGTCAGGACTGTGCGCAGGCTTGCAGAAGGTGGCTTAACGGGGTGCAAAGGGTCTTTGGCTCTCAAAGCATGCCCATGGCCCGGCGGCGGGTTGCGCGCGCATGGCGATGCGTTCATCTGGAGGGCGCCCACGGGTCATGCGGCGCGGTGCGGCCCGGCGCTACCATCCGGGCGCGGAGGGACGCATACTGCGGGCACCAGGGAATGCTGAACACCGCCATACGTCGGACGACCGTTTCGGTCGGCACGGGTTGGTTCCAGGCTGCAACCCGTCGTCCCCCTCGTGGTGCCGTTCATCGCCACTGGATGCTCACCATCCATTCTGCGGAGGGGTCTGATGCTGGAACGTCATGGGCTGTCACTGGCGCTGGGCTGCGCCATTCTCGCGATCCTCTACGGGATCATCTCGGCGCGCTGGATCCTGCGCCAACCCACCGGCAATGAACGCATGATCGCGATCGCCACCGCGATCCAGGAAGGCGCGCGCGCCTACCTCAACCGCCAGTACCTGACCATCGGCGTGGCCGGCGTGGTGCTGTTCGTGCTGGTCGGCGTGTTCCTCAGCTGGTACACGGCCATTGGTTTCGCGGTCGGCGCGGTGCTGTCCGGCGCGGCCGGCTACATCGGCATGAACGTCTCGGTACGCGCCAACGTGCGCACCGCCGAGGCCGCGCGCAACGGCATCAGCGCGGCGATGGACGTGGCGTTCCGCGGCGGCGCCATCACCGGCATGCTGGTGGTCGGCCTCGGCCTGCTGGGCGTGGCCGGCTACTACGCACTGCTGCTGCGCATGGGGCTGCCGATGGAACAGGCGCTGCACGCGCTGGTCGGCCTGGCCTTCGGCTCCTCGCTGATCTCGATTTTCGCCCGCCTCGGCGGCGGCATCTTCACCAAGGGTGCCGACGTCGGCGCCGACCTGGTGGGCAAGGTGGAAGCCGGCATCCCCGAGGACGACCCGCGCAACCCGGCGGTGATCGCCGACAACGTCGGTGACAACGTGGGCGACTGCGCCGGCATGGCCGCCGATCTGTTCGAAACCTATGCGGTCACCGTCATCGCCACGATGCTGCTGGGCAGCCTGATGCTGAGCGAGGCCGGTGCCAATGCGGTGCTGTACCCGCTGGTGCTGGGCGGGGTGTCGATCATCGCCTCGATCATCGGCGCACTGTTCGTGAAGGTGAAGCCCGGCGGCTCGATCATGGGCGCGCTGTACAAGGGCGTGATCGTCTCCGGCGTGCTGGCGGCCATCGCGTTCTATCCCATCACCACCGGGCTGATGAGCGACAACGTGCATGGCCCGCTGGCGCTGTACGGCTGCGCGCTGATCGGCCTGGTGCTGACCGGCCTGATCGTGTGGATCACCGAGTACTACACCGGCACCCAGTACAAGCCGGTGCAGCACGTGGCGCAGGCCTCGACCACCGGCCACGGCACCAACATCATCGCCGGCCTGGGCATCTCGATGAAGTCCACCGCGCTGCCGGTGGTGGCGGTGTGTGCGGCGATCTGGGGTGCGTATGCGCTGGCCGGCCTGTACGGCATCGCCATCGCCGCCACGGCGATGCTGTCGATGGCCGGCATGATCGTGGCGCTGGATGCCTACGGCCCGATCACCGACAACGCCGGCGGCATCGCCGAGATGGCTGAGCTGCCTTCGGACATCCGCGACATCACCGACCCGCTCGATGCGGTGGGCAACACCACCAAGGCGGTGACCAAGGGCTATGCGATCGGCTCGGCAGCACTGGCCGCGCTGGTGTTGTTCGCTGATTACACGCACAACCTGCAGGCGGCCAACCCCGGCCAGGAGTTCCGCTTCGACCTCAGTGACCACACGGTGATCATCGGCCTGCTGATCGGCGGCCTGATTCCCTACCTGTTCGGCGCGATGGCAATGGAAGCGGTCGGCCGCGCGGCCGGTGCGGTGGTGGAGGAAGTGCGGCGCCAGTTCCGCGAGATCCCCGGCATCATGCAGGGCACCGGCAAGCCGCAGTACGACAAGGCCGTGGACATGCTGACCCGCTCGGCCATCCGCGAAATGATCGTGCCTTCGCTGCTGCCGGTGGCCGTGCCGGTGGTGGTGGGCCTGCTGCTGGGGCCACGCGCGCTGGGCGGCCTGCTGATCGGCACCATCGTCACCGGCCTGTTCGTGGCCATTTCGATGACCACCGGCGGCGGCGCCTGGGACAACGCCAAGAAGTACATCGAGGATGGCCACTTCGGCGGCAAGGGCAGCGAGGCGCACAAGGCCGCGGTGACCGGCGACACGGTGGGCGACCCGTACAAGGACACCGCCGGCCCGGCGATCAACCCGCTGATCAAGATCATCAACATCGTGGCGCTGCTGCTGGTGCCGCTGCTGTAGATCCACGCCATGCGTGGATGGGATCGGGGCCCTTTCCTGCAGTAGATCCACGCCATGCGTGGATGGGATCGGGGCCCTTTCCTGCAGTAGATCCACGCCATGCGTGGATGGCAGGCTGGCTGGGGTCGGAGCCCTTTCCTGCGGAAAGGGATCCGACCCCGCTGCCGGTCAACGGCCGCGCAGGTAGAACGCGACCGGCACCATCACTTCCACCGGGTCGCCGGCCACTTCGGCCGGCGGCGCCGGTACGGGGCTTGCGCGCTGCACGGTCTCCAGCGTTTCCTGGTCCAGCAACGCGAAGCCACTGCCGCGTTCGATGCGCGCGCCGGATACGCGCCCATCGCGGTACACGGCGAACCGTACGTAGACCACGCCCTGCTGGCGCAGCCGTTCGGACTGGCGCGGATAGCGCCGGTGCTGCTGCAGATGGCCCAGCAACAGGCCCTGCCAGGTGGCATTGGCGCGGCTGCGCTCACCGGCCGTGGTCTGCTGCGCCGCATAGCGCGTGGCGGCGTCGGCGGGAACCTCCGGCGGTGCCGTGCTGCGCTCGACAGTGGCGTCCGCGCTGTCCTGCGTGGTGCTGGCCGGCACCTGCGGCTTGGGCACCACGTCGCCCTTCGGCTGCGGCGGCACCTTCGGTGCGGGCGCGTGCTCGCGGACGGTCTCGCGCTTCTGCTGTTCCTGCTGCAACGGCCCGGTCGGCAGCGCGCGCGGCGGTGCCGGCGGCGCCTGCACGGTCGGCGCAAGCTCCAGCATCAACGCGGCCGGCGGCGCCACCGGGGTGACCGGTGCCGCGCGCGCCTGCCACCACCACACCCCGCCAATCAGCACGGCGTGCACCAGCAGCACGATCGCCAGGCTGGTCGCCCAGCGCCGCAGTGTGTTCATCGCGCGCCCTGCTCCAGGCCGACGAGGGCCACCTTCAGGTAGCCCGCAGCGCGCAGTGCATCCAGGGTCGCCATCAGTTCGCCATAGGGCACGCGCTGGTCGGCACGCAGGTAGATGCGCTGCTCGGCGTCACCCTGCGTCGCCGTCTGCAATGCGGCACCCAGCCCGTCGCGTGCCACCGGTTGCTCGCCCACGCGCAGCGACAGGTCGGCCTGCACGGTCACGTACACCGGCGCCTGCTCGCTGGGCGTGGCCTGTGCGCTGCTGGCCGGCAGCTGCACCGGTACCGACACGGTCGCCAGCGGTGCGGCCACCATGAAGATGATCAGCAGCACCAGCATCACGTCGATGAAGGGCGTGACATTGATCTCGTGCGCTTCTTCGGGCGTGTCGTCGCGGTCGGACGCAGTCCTGATCGCCATTCAATGCACCGCGCGCAGGGCGCTGGCCGGTGCACGCGTGGCGGCACGGTCCAGGTCGCGCGAGACCAGCTGCTGCACGGCCGCCGAGAGATCGCCGAGCAGGCCACGCAGACCGGCCAGCACGCGGCTGAAATGGTTGTAGACCAGCACTGCCGGAATCGCCGCGACCAGGCCCAGCGCGGTGGCCAGCAGCGCCTCAGCGATGCCAGGTGCGACCACGGCCAGGTTGGTGGTGTTGCTGTGGGCGATGCCGATGAAGCTGTTCATGATGCCCCACACGGTGCCGAACAGGCCCACGAACGGCGCCACCGCCCCGATGCTGGCGAGCACGCCGATGCCACGCCGCTGCACGCGGGCGGTCTCCAGTTCCAGCCGGTCCAGGCGCGAGGCGACGCGCTCCTTGATGCCGTCGCGGCTGTCCAGATCCTGCGACAGGCGCAGTTCGCTGCGGGCCGCGTGCAGCATCGCTGCAGCGGTGCCTTCGGCGAGCGCGGCATCCGCATCGTCAGCCGGCAGACTCGCTGTCTCCAGCAGCCGCGCACGTGCCGCACGCAGCGCGCGCGCCTGGCGGGACAACTCCCAGCCCTTGGCCAGCAGCACGGTCCAGGTGGCGAGCGAGGCGACAGCGAGCGCGATCATCACGGCTTTGACCACCACATCGGCGGCCAGGTACATGCCCCACGGAGTGAGGGCGGGAGCGGCCAGGGGCGCGAGGTCAGCAGGCAGCATCGTCGGGGGTTCCATCAGAATCGGGAGTAGACGCGCGGCGGCGGGCCGCACGCGTTTCGGTATCGCCCACGTCCACCAGCGGTGTGGGATCAAGCCGTGGTGCCGGCCGGCTCAGCACATAGCCGGCGCTGGCCGCGAAGAACAGGCCCACGCCCAGCAGCAGGCGCCAGGAGGGGTGCGCGCCCCAGCAGAACAGGACGAAACCCACGGCCATGCCAGCGCTGGCAAAGGCCTTGCCCTTGCGCGACACCGCGCCCTGCTCGCGCCACAGGCGCAGCGAGGGGCCATAGCGCGGATGGGCAAGCAGGCGCTGCTCGAACTTCGGCGAACTGCGGGCGAAGCAGCCCACCGCCAGGATCAGGAAGATGGTGGTGGGCATCACCGGCAGCAGTGCACCGATCACGCCGAGGCCGACCATCAGCCAGCCCAGCGCGAACCAGAGCCAGCGCATCAGCGGTGGCCGCTCATGCGCCGAATTCCACTTCAACGTGACCGTGCACGCTGCGGAAGGCGGCGTCGGCGGCATCGATCACCTGCTGTTCCTGCTCGGCCGACAGCGGCACCGCGTCCAGCGCCGCGGTGAACTCGCGCCAGTGGCGGGCGGCACCATCGGGGTGCGCGGCCAGGTGGCGGGCACCGAAATCGCGGTCCAGGCCCAGCGCGGCGGCCATCTTGTACAGCACGGTGCCGCCCAGGTTGGAGCCTTCGGCCACGTACAGCCAGCCCAGCGCGGCCGGCAGCGGCAGGTCGGCGGCCAGCGGCGCGATGTCCTGGCCCGGCAGGGTCTGTTCCAGGTCCTGCAGGTCGCTGCGCACCTGCTGCAGTCGACGGCGTTCATGCAGGGCCGGCAGCAGTGCGTCCAGTGCAGGGCTGGCGTAGAGCGCGTCGATGCTGCGGTGGAAGCGGTACTGCACGCGCAGGAAGCGGGCGAAGTTGCCGCGGTCGGCGAAGATGTCGCCGGCCATGATGCGCTTGTCGAGGGCGCCATGGCTGTCACGGGTGGCGGCCTTCAGGCGCACGCTGCGGCTGTCGTCGGGGGAAGTTGTCGCGGTCATCGGGGAGTGCCAGGGGGAAGCGTCGATCATGAGACGTGCCACGAGGGGCTTCCCCCAAGACGGCATGCGTCGATAATGCAGCTTACCTTTCCCCTGCCAGGCAGTTTCCGATGATCACCACCGAACCGAGCATGACCAACCTGTTCCTGCAGCTGGGCCTGGACGCCAGCGCCGAGGCCATTGCAGGGTTCATCGCCCAGCACCAGCTGGCCACGGAAGTGGAAGTGGCCGATGCGCCGTTCTGGAGCGATGCGCAGCGTCAGTTCCTGGCCGAGTCGCTGCAGGCCGATGCCGCCTGGACCACCGTGGTGGACGAGCTGAATGAAGCGCTGCACGAAGATGCAGTGAAGGCGGCGCGCGGGCTGTAAGCGCTCGGGGAGAAACGCCGGGCATGGCCCGGCGCTACCGACGTGCCGGGGTCAGAGCCCTTTCCGCTGGAAAGGGATCCGACCCCGGTCTGTCAGTACTTCCAGGTGATGGCCAGGCGCGCGGTACGGCCCGGGGCCGGCATCACGCCCAGGGCCAGCGGGTCCAGGTAGTAGCGGTCGGTCAGGTTGTCGACGTTGGCTTCCACCGACAGCTGGTCGTTGAAGCTCCAGCTGGCGAACACGTCCACCAGGGTGGTCGGGCGGTACAGCTGCTGGATCGCCGACAGGCCGACGTTCCATTCCTTGTCCAGCTTGCTGATCGGCCCGGCGTTGTGGACCACGCGGGTACCGAAGGTCAGCCGCTCGTCGAACAGGCGCGAGCCGACGGTGAGGTTGACCATGTAGCGCGGCGGGTTCTGCGTGTTCGAGTACGAACCCTCGAAGCCACCATCGACGCAGTCAGGCGTATTGGCCAGCTCCTCGATCTTGCGCTGCACGCCGTAGGCACGACGCTCGGCGGCGATGTCCGGCGCGCAGGTCTTGGCCTTGAAGTAGTAGTGCGCCGACAGATCGGCGAACAGCTTGCCGCTGTCATAGCTAGACTGGAACTCCAGGCCCGACACCTTGAACTGGTCGACGTTGCGGATCAGGCCGGCCGACAGCGTGCGGTAGTCGCGGGTGATCAGGTCGTCGATGCGGGTATCGAAGTAGGCCAGCTTCAGCGCCAGGCGATCGCCGGCAGTGAACAGGTCATGGTGGATGGTGCTCGCGCCCAGTTCCCAGCCGCGCGCACGCTCGGGCTTCAGTTCGCCCACCGGCTTGGCCGCGGTGAACAGGCCCAGGGTGGTCTCGAACAGGCTCGGCAGCTTGGTGCCTTCGGCGTACTTCAGGTAGACCATGCTGTCTTCGTTGAAGCGGAAGGCAACGCTGGCGGTCGGCGAGAACGCACTGTCGCGGCGGCGGATCGGTTTGGACCAGGTCCAGCTGACCGGCACTTCCAGGTCTTCGGCATCATCGGCGTCGTAGAAATTCCAGCCGCCGATGTCGGCCACCGTGCCACGCTCGTAGGGCGAGGCCAGCAGCGAGGCCTGGGTGAAGTCGCCGTTGGCGTCCGGGTACCAGTTCAGCAGCGCGATGCGCTTGGCGCGCCACGACGGCAGGTTCGGGTCACCGTTGAGCAGTTCGGTGTAGCGGTACTGGCCCTGCACCTCGTACTTGTCCGGGGTCGCCAGGCGGTTGCGGTCGTGCACGTCCACACGGTTCCAGCGGCCACCGGCCTGCACTTCCCAATGCTCGTCCGGCGCCCACTTCAGCGACGCCACGGCGCTGTATTCCTTGCGCTCGGCATTGCGCAGGAAACGGTTGTTGACCAGATCGTCGTGCATGATCGGCGCGGAGCTGCCCGGCGCGATGTCCTCATCGCTGTAGGACAGGCCGTAATCCAGGGTGAAGCGGCCGGCATCGGTATCGAAGATCGAGGTGTTGCTGGCATCCAGGCCGAAGCGCTTCTGCCGCAGCGGGTTGCGGTAGGCGTCCTTGTAGCCTGGGTTGCCGCTGAAGCTCGGGGCGTCGTACCACTCGGTGCGGCGGTCGTAGTACCACGGGGTGATCCCGGTCAGGCTGTTGTACATCACGCTGTCGGTGTCGGTGTACCAGGCGTTGACGCGCAGGTCGATCTTGTCGCTGTCCGGGTTGAAGCGGTAGCGCGCGCTGTAGCTGTCCATGTCGACGTGGCCCGGGTCCCACTGCGGCACGCGGTCGCGGTCCACGCGGATGATCTGCGAGGCCATGATCTCGCCGGCGGTGCCTTCATAGCGGCGGTAGCCCAGTTCCAGGGTCTGCACATCGTCGATGCGCCAGGTGCCCTTGAGCAGCGCCGACTTCGAGCGCGCGGAGGTGTTGAAGACTTCGGTGCGCGGCGGGTTCAGCGGAGCCAGCGTGCGCCGGGTCTGCGGAAAATCGTCGTAGCCGTGCTTGCCGGCGAAGTAGTTGCCGTTGTCGCGGTACGCGTAGGCCGCGACCAGGTCGAAGTTGTCCCAGTGCTTGGCGGCAGCGACGTTGAAGAACTGGCTGCCGGTGGCGCTGCGGTCGCTGCGCGGTGCGGCGTCGTAACCCGGCAGGTTGTTGGCGCTGCCGTTGGCCAGGCCGCCGCGCACGCGCACGCCGACGTCGCGGCCCTCGCGCAGCACGTCATCGACGTTGAGCGTTTCCATTTCCACCACGCCGCCGATGCCACCGGAGGCGTTGGCCTGCAGGCTGGGCCCTTTGGTGATGGTCAGCCGCGAGATCAGGTCCGGGTCCAGGTAGGTGCGCTGCGACTGCCCGGCGTAACCACGGTAGGTGTCCATGCTGGACTGGCCGCCGTCGATGATGACCGGCACGCGGCTCTGCCCCTGGATGCCACGGATGTTGACGTCGAAGCCGTTGCCGACGCGCGGGTCGCCAGCGGTGACGCTGGCCACGCCCTTGACGATGTCGCCGTTGGAGGTGCCGCGGAAACGCTCCAGCTGGGTGCGGTTGATCGTGGTGCTCGAACCGACGCTGCGATAGGTGTCGAGCAGGCGTGCTTCGTCGCTGACCGCGCCGCCTTCGATGTGCTCACCGGACACGCTGAGCGTATCGGTGACGATGACGCCGCTGCCGGCCTGGGCCGGCGCTGCTTCCAGGGTGACCGCATCGCTGCCGACGCGACGTGCGACCAGGCCACTGCCCTGCAGCAGGCGCGACAGCGCATCACTGGGCGACAGCGTGCCACTGACCGCCTGCGAGGTGACACCGTTGCCGAGCGTGGCCGGATATGCCACCTGCACGCCGGACTGGCGCATGTAGGCGCGCAGCGCGGCATCCAGCGGCTGGGCAGGAATGTCGAAGCGCAGCAGGGCCGCGGCTGCGGTTGTGCTGGACTGGGCCAGCACGGTCGGCGCGGTGCCGGCCAGGCCAGTGGCGAGCAGGGCGATGCACAGACGGGACGGGCGCAGTGCGCGGCCCGGACGACGGAAGTCGGACATGGGAAACCTGTGAGGGGAACGGAGCCGCGGGCGCGGCGTCATCCGCGCCATGCGCGGACACAACGACGTACGTGGCGGCGGCGGGTACGTTCGTGGGGTAAGACGAATCGGGTGGGTGGAACCCCAAGGGGAATTCATCCACGCGAGGCGTGGATCTAGCGATTCATCCACGCATGGCGTGGATCTACCGGTGGACGATGGCCACGCCCAACGGCAGGCGGGTGACCTGCAGGCCGGCGGTCGCGGCCAGCGCGTCGAGTGCCTGTTCCGGCTGGTCGATGCGCAGCGCCGCGCTGACCGCCGGCAGGCGCGACAGATCACCGCGCACGAACGTCGGGCCACGGCGATAGCGCCCCACTTCCTGCACGGCCTCGGCCACGGCGGTCTCGTCCAGCAGCAGCTCGCGCTGGCGCCAGGCGCCGACGCGGTCGGCCGCCACGTCGGCCAGGCGGGTCACCCCGCTGTGCGCGTTGTAGCTCGCGCGCTGCCCTACCTGCAGGTAGGTCCAGCCGCCATCCACCGGATTGGCCACGCGCACACGGCCCTGCCCCACTTCGGTTTCCACCGAGTCGTCGAGGCGGGCCACGGTGAACGCGGTAGAGATGTCTTCGACCACGCCGTTGCCGGCGGCCACGCTGAAGCGTCGCTGCGCATCGGTCGTCACCTCGAACCAGGCACGCCCCTGCAGCAGCTCGATGCGGCGCGCGTGTGCATCGAAGTGCACGGCGATGGCGCTGTCGGCATCGAGCACCGCGCGGCTGCCATCGGGCAACTGCACCGCCTGCACCTGGTGGTTGCTGCGATGGTCGGCCTGTAGACACAGCCATGCTTCGGGGGCGGTCACCAGCAGTGCCACGGCCGCCGCGGCGGCGGCCGCCCAGTGCAGGCGAAGCTGGCGGGGACGCGCACGCGCGCGGAGCGGCGAATGAGGCGTGGCGGCGACCGATGCCACCGGTGCCGGCGCAAGGCTGCGCCACAGGCGCCGCTCGTGCTCAAAGGCACGGCGATGCCCCGGCTGTGCCAGCCATGCCTCGAAGTCCCGCATGCGCGCATCGCTGTGCTCGCCGGAGGCCAGGAACGCGATCCAGTCCCGGGCCTGTTCGGCCACGGGGTCGTCTGCGCGGGCGCTGGAAGGGAAATGCGGGCTCATCGGCTGGCAGGCGGTCGCGGTCAGGCGCGGTGGAAAGGACGGGACCGCAGTGCGGCCCATGGATCAAGACGTGTGAAGCGCAGCGGGCCCCAAGGGCGATCGATCATCGGCCCTCGCGGGCCCAGGCCAACCGCGCCAGGGCGCTGCGTACGTGGTTCTCCACGGTGGTCACCGAGACACCCAGCCGGCGCGCGATCTCGGCCTGGGTGAGGCCCTGCAGCCGGTTGAGCCGGAAGATGCTGCGGGTCGGCTCGGGCAGGTGCCCGGCTGCGTCCAGCACCCGCTGCAGCTCATCCTGGGCCATCACCTGCTCCTCGGTGGAGACTTCGTCCTCCTCCTCCCACAGGTAATGCTCGGCCAGCAGCCGGTTGCGCCGCGTCGACTCGCGGCCATGGTCGGTGGCCAGGTTGATCGCCAGGCGGTACAGGTAGGCCCGCGGGTTGTCGATGTTCTGCTGGTTGTCGACGCCACGGGCCTTGAACCAGACCGCCTGGATCACGTCCTCGGCACCACTGTCGCCGCCCAGGATGCGCTGCACACGGCGCAGCAGCGCCGGCCGTTCGCGGATCAGCAGTTCGGTGAGCGTGGCGGCATTGGAAGGCATGCGCGAGGGGGCGGACGGGGGCGGCGCGCATGCTACCCCGTAAATGCGAATCAGTCACGTTTGGATATGACTGACCACCTCACAGGCAGTCGGTCAGGCCGTCGTAGACACTGGTCGAGGTGCCGGGCAATGGCACATCGATGGCATCCCGTGGAGGCACCGCTTCCAGCGCCTGCAGCAGGCTCTCCAGCGGCGTGCCCGCAGCCAGCGGCAACGCGCAGGCATAGCTCCGCAGGTCGACATCGATGTGTCCGTCGTCCAGCACCGAGCTGTTGCTGCCGGCAAAGGTCCACATGCAACCGGCCACCTGACCAGTGGCCCGCTGGACCGCGCAGCGCAGGCGCATCGCCTGCAGGTTGTAATACTCGCCTTCGCAGAAGGTGTCGCCGCAGACGTCATCGAAGCCGGCCACCAGCGCGCGCTCGACGCTGTGGAAGCGCGCCCAGCCGCTGGCCGCGTCCGGGTAGAGGCGCGCGTCGACGTAGCGGTCAGCGGCGAGAGCGGGCAGGCTGGCCAGGCTCAGAAGCAGACCCATCATGATTCGTGGCGCGCGCATCATCCCTGCCTCCCAGCGTTGCCCTGCCCCTGCAGACACCCCAGCAGACCGTCAAACAGACCCCGGCCCAGGCCAGGGAAGGACGCCTCCACCCCGTCCGGGCCTGACAGCACCGCATGGAACTGCTCCACCGGCACCCCGGGCAGCAGGTCGACCGGGCAGACCCAGCGGCCGTTGTCCACCTGCACCTCGCCGGTGGCGGGCTGCACGCGCAGCTCGCTGGCGGCGATCACCCAGGCGCATCCGGTCACCACCCCGGCCAGCCGCTGCACGGCACAGCGCACCTGCATCACCCGGTAATTGCTGTAGTCGCCCTCGCAGATCGTGTCGGCACAGATACGGTCAAACCCATGCATCAGAGAGGCTTGCAGGTCGTAGAAGCGGTCCCAGTTGGCTTCACTGGTGGGGAAATCGACCAGGTCGACGTGGCTGCCGGCCACCGCCGGCGGGGCGACGGACAGCAGTACGGCAAGGCCACAGCAGCGTATCCAGGTCATGGCGGTGCTCCTCGGGAATGAGGCTCCAGCCTGCGCCGCCCCACGCTCCGCCCCCCATCGGGAAACCCCGCCCCAGTGCCTCCTCCGGCGCCCACTACGAAGGTCGGCCCCGCCCTACCCTGCACAGCGCCCGGCAAAGGCATAAAATGGTGGGCTATCCGTCCACATCCCCCACCTGGAGCACACCATGGGTCTGGAACTCGTCTCGCCCGGCAAGAACCCGCCGGAAGAAATCAACGTCATCATCGAGATCCCGAAGGACTCGGAGCCGGTGAAGTACGAAGTGGACAAGGAAACCGGCGCGATCTTCGTCGACCGCATCCTGTCGACCCCGATGCGCTACCCGTGCAACTACGGCTACGTGCCGAGCACCCTGTGTGGCGATGGCGACCCGGCCGACGTGCTGGTGGTGCTGCCGCTGCCGCTGGTCCCGGGTTCGGTCGTGCGCTGCCGTCCGGTCGGCGTGCTGAAGATGAGCGATGAGGCTGGCAGCGACGAGAAGATCCTGGCCGTGCCGGTCTCGAAGATCTTCAGCGGCTACGCCCACGTCGAAGACATCGCCCAGGTGTCCAGCCACTGGCTGGAGCGCATCGGCCACTTCTTCGAGCACTACAAGGACCTGGAAAAGGGCAAGTGGGTCAAGCTGGACGGTTGGGGTGGCGCGGCCGAGGCCAAGCAGATCCTGATCGAGGCGCACCAGCGCCACCTCGACAGCAAGGCCTGAGTCTGAACAGGATCGCTCCGGTGCCACTCGCCGGAGCGATGCTGGTCACGTTTCAACACTGCGGCCCATCACTGTTGGCGCCGTATTAGGTAAATTGCGTCACTTCACACGTCATCGGCGCGCGCCGTCGAGACAGCCAGGGGAATGTGTCGTGCGTATTCTGCTAGTTGGGGATTCAGCCAGCCTGCCGGCTGAGCTGAGCGAGTTCATTGCCGATCTTGGGGAAGAATGGCAGCCGCTGACCGCCTTCGATGGCCACACTGCGATGTCTGCGGTGGCAGCGCAGGGCGTGGATGCGGTGATCGTCTGCCCGCAGCTGCCCGACCTCAATGCAACCACGTTGCTCGGTCAGATCCGCACGCTGCGGCCTGAAACCATCCGTATCGCACTGGTCGATGCCCAGCACGGCAACCGGCCGCCGCCGGCGCGCCTGATCGGCGTGGCCCACCGCTTCCTGCCGCTGCCGCTGGCGCCGGAAGTGCTGCTGGAAGCACTGACCAGCCTGGAAGAACTGCGCGAAGTGCTCGACAGCCCGCGCCTGCGCGATGCCATCGGCCGTATCGAGAAGCTGCCCTCGCCGCCGCACCTGTACCTGAGCCTGACCCAGGCGCTGGAGCATGACGACGACACCGACAGTGCAGACGTGGCCAAGCTGGTGGCCGCCGATCCGGCGATCGCGGCCAAGGTGCTGCAACTGTCCAATTCGGCGTTCTTCAGCCAGGGCCGCACCATTGCCGACCTGCGCACCGCGGTGACCCGCCTGGGCCTGGCCACGCTGCGCGACTTGGTGCTGGCCAGCGAAGTCTTTTCCGCGCCGACGCTATCGGCTGCAGAGCGCAATTCGCTGCAGCAGCGTGCGCTGATGGCCTCGCGCCTGGCCGCGCGCCTGCTGCCCGAATCCAGCGCGGAGCTGGGTGCGACCGCCGCCCTGCTCGCCGATATCGGCCTGCTGCTGCCGGGCGTGCGCAACGAGCGCAGTGAACCGGCGCTGGCCGACGATCCGCGCCCGGGCCATGCCGAAGCCGGTGCCTACCTGCTGGGCCTGTGGGGCCTGCCGATGCCGATCATCGAAGCGGTGGCCTTCCACCTGCAGCCGCAGCGCGCCAACACGCGCAGCTTCTGGGTGACCGGTGCGGTGCACGTGGCGCTGGCGCTGGTCAACGGCGACCCGGTGGACGAGGACTACCTGCAGCGTGCCGGCGTGCTGAACAAGCTGCCGCAGTGGCGCGAGCATGCCAACAGCCTGATGGGGCTGGTACCCACGGAAGTCTGATCCTGCCCTCGCGGCAGATCGATGGCGCGCCCGGTTGGGCGCGCCATCGGCGGATCAGCGCTGCGGGCAGGCGTCGATGACGCAGCGGCGCCACTGCGCCTCACAGAACCATTCCTTGCCGCCGGCCGCCAGGCACTCCTGGCGGACCTGGGTGCAGTACACGCCACCGCCACAGATGATGATGGTGTTCTGCGCCGAAACGGCGCCGACCAGGGTGGCGTACATCAGGACCGCGGCCGAGATCTTGCAGATGAGCGTCGACTTCATGGCCATCTCCAAGCGTCCGTCATTGGACAGGCCTGACTGTGCTGATCGCGACAGCACGAGACCGTGACTCACTGCTCTCTCCGGGTCTGTTGGGATTTCCCCTACTGCAGATTCAGAAAAACCCCATGCGCAAACGAAAAGAGGGCGGACCTTTCGGTCCGCCCTCCCGTGTTGCGTGTAGCGACGCTTCGATGGATCAGAAGCGCTGGGTGTACTTCATGTACAGGAAGCGACCCACGTCGAAGCCACCGTAGTAGGCGAACGCCGAGTTCGGGGCCGAGTACATCAGCGGACCCTTGTGATCGAACACGTTGTTGGCGCCCAGGGCGATGGTGGCATCCCACGGTGCCTTCCAGCTGACCTGCAGGTCGTGGAAGGTGTTGGAGCCGGTCTTGCGCAGCGGATCAGCTTCGCCGTTGGCGTAGTGGTTCGGCGCATTGCACCAGAACTCGCCGGTGTCGATGCAGCCTTCCTTCATGCCGGAGTAGTAGCGAGCGGTGTAGTTCACGCCGAAATCGCCGTACTGCCAGTTGACACCGAGGTTCGAACGCACGCGGAACAGGCCGGGTTCACCGACGCGACCGATCATGATGTTGTCGCCGTCGCTGTTCTGGCCCTGCTCGTCGTACTTGGCCGTGTAGCTGGTGGTCCAGTCGATGTTGAACTGACCGATGGCCAGTTCCGGCAGACGGTACTTCACGCCCAGATCGTAACCTTCGGTTTCCATCTTGCCGAGGTTGGCGGTGCCGTAGGTGATGGCGCTGACGTGGCCGTCGTCGGCACGGACAACGTCCGCACAACGGGCCGAGTTGCCCAGCACGTAGCAGTCGCGCAGGATGCGGTCGACGCTGTCAGCGATGATCATGTCGCTGATTTCGTACTTGTACCAATCCAGCGACAGGTCCAGGCCCTGCACGAACTGCGGGCTCCACACCAGGCCGAAGGTGGTGCTCTTCGAGGTTTCCGGCTTCAGGTTCGGGTTGGCACCCGAGATGAACTGGTCACCCGACTGGCACGGCAGGGTCGAGCAGACCTTGCCACCCTGGCCGACCTGGGTGTAACCGACCGGCACGCCGGCGGCGGTGCACGGGCCGTTGCCGTTGACCGAACCCGGTGCGGAGACACCGCAGGGATCGATGTACGACTCGAAGCTCGAGCTCAGGCCACCGTACAGATCGTTGATGGTCGGAGCACGGAAGCCCTCGGCGTAGGTGCCGCGGACCAGCAGGCCATCCATCGGACGCCAGGTCAGGCCGAACTTGCTGTTGGTGGTGCCACCGAAGTTGCTGTAGTCCGAATAACGGCTGGCAACGTTCAGGGTCAGTTCCTTGGCGAAGGCGACGTCGGCCAGCAGCGGCACGTTCAGTTCGAGGTAGACCTCGTTCAGATCGTACTCACCGCGGGTCGGCTTCTGGCCCAGGCCGGTGGACTGGCCCGACTGCGCGAAGGCGTCCGGCACGTAGCTGCCTTCTTCCTTGCGGTGCTCGACACCCAGGGCGAAGCCCAGGTCACCGGCCGGCAGGGTCACGATGGAACCGGCCAGGTTGGCGGTGAAGCTGGTGGTCTTGGTGATGCCGCGGGTGGTGAAGGTCGGGAACAGGAAGTCCTGCAGCTCCTGGTTCGCCAGCGAACCCTGGCCGTCCACGCCGTAAGGCAGCAGCGGGTTCCACGGGCGGCAGTCACCCAGCGCGATCGGGCTGGCAGCGGTACCGCACTGTGCCACGCCGTCACCGTTGATAAAGGACGGGCCCAGCGCCTGCTTGGCGGCGATCAGGCTCATGTCACCGCGGTTGGTCTTGATCGACTCGTTGCGGTTCCACAGCGCGCCGACGTCCCAATCGAAGGTCTTGCCGGCGAAGTCGAAGTAGCCGCTGACGGTCGGCGCAAAGCGCAGGGTCTTCAGCTGGCTGTCGGTGGTGCGCGGCACTTCCCACAGGCGACGGCGGAAGCTGACTTCCTGGCCCGGCACCGGGTTGAAGACGCTGCTGCCGCTCAGCGGGGTGTTGATGTTGCTGGCAGCGGACTGGTACGGGTAGCCGGCGATCTGCTGGAACGTCTGACGCTCGTTGTAGAGCAGGTCGGTGTTCAGGCTGATCGAATCGGTGAAGTCGTAGGTGCCGTTGATGTAGACGGACTTGCGCTTGACACCGGTCAGCAGGGTCATCTGCTCGTTGGAGTTGGCGTACTCGTCTTCGGTGAGCTCGTGGTAGTCAGCTGCGTTCTTCGGGTTGCCGCCCTGGTTCAGGGTCTGCCACACCGCATCCTTGCTACCGCAGTTGTACAGGGTCGGGTTGCACCAGCTGCCGTTCTGGCTGATCGGGCTCCAGTCACCCGAGGTCGAGTTCGGACCCAGCGCGCCATCGCGGCTGTACCAACGGTCCTTGGCCCACACCGGATCCTGCTTGTTGTACTCGGCCGACAGGGTCAGGCTGCCACGCTCACCGCGGGCACCAAGGGTCATCGAGTAGGTTTCGGTGTCGCCGTCGCCGTTGCCGTACTGGCCAACGTAGACCTGGGCTTCGCCACCGTCGAAGTTCTTGCGGGTGATCACGTTCACGACGCCGGCGATGGCATCCGAACCGTAGATCGAGGAGGCGCCGTCCTTCAGGATCTCGATGCGCTCAACGGCCGACATCGGGATCTGGCTCAGGTCCTGCAGACCCGAGGTGGTCGCGCCCAGGCGCTTGCCGTTCATCAGCACCAGGGTGCGCTCGGCGCCCAGGTTGCGGATGTCGACGTAGTAGCCGCCGACGTTTTCGCCCGAAGCCAGGGACTCCGAACGCGAGATTGCCGGCGAACCCGCCGAGGTCAGGTTGTTCAGCACGTCAGCGACGCTCGAGAAGCCCTGCTTTTCCAGGCTTTCACGGGTCATCGTCAGGATCGGCTGCTGGGTCTCCATGGCGGCGCCGCGGATGCGCGAACCGGTGACCGAAATACGATCGAGGTCGGTGGTGCCAGAAGCCGCTTCCTGAGCGGAAGCAAACGCCGGCGTCAGCGCCAGCGCAATGCCGGCCGGCAGGAGGCCGAGCCGCACTGCGGGATTACGGAAGTTCATCAATCTCTCCAAGGTACGTGTTAGCAGCGTGTTAAAACACCCCTGCACGTTACGATTGCGTTGCAGCGCTGTATTTGCGCGACACACCCGGAGACTTTGCCGATTGTGGCGGAAGCTTCGCGCCGTTTTCACGAAAACGCGAAGCGGAGGTGCCATAGCGCGCACGGAAGGCACGGGCGAAGCTGCAGCAGTTGTCGAAGCCACTGGCCGCAGCCACTTCGCCGACCATCATGTCGGTGTCGCGCAGCAGATCCGCCGCACGCTCCAGCCGCAGGCGTGCCGACAGCGACTGCGGGCTTTCCTCGTACAGGCTCTGGAAGGTCTTGGAGAGATACCAGCTGGAGAAGTTGGTCAGCTCGGCCAGTTCGCCGATGCGCACCACGCGGTGACTGTTGCCTTCCAGGTACAGGCGGGCGCGCTGCATGCGACCGAACACCTGGCGCTTGCGGCTGCGCGAGCGGCCCGGGCAGCGCTGCACGTTGTCCGCCAGGCTGCGCTGCAGGCCGGCCAGGTGCAGCAGCAGCGGACGCAGCGACGGCGCCGGCAGGCCATTGGCCAGTGCCTCACGCCACAGGCGCAGGCCGACGCGGGCGTCGCTGCGGCTCATCCGGCCACGGCCGGCGTACAGACCGCAGTCGGCCAGCTCGGCCAGCACCCGCAGCGCCTCCGGATTCAGGCTCAGGCCCACGCACAGGCCATTGCGGCCGGCCTGCACCAGCGGGCGCGATTCCTTCTCGAACGCGATCCACTCACCCTGGCGCAGCCGGAACCGGCCTTCCTTCGCTTCCACCCAGGAGGTGCCACGCACCTGCATCCAGACGGTGAAGTTGACGCCGGCGGTCTGCAGGCTGCCCAGGCGGGCAACGCCCAGGCAGGTCGGGGCTACATCGTCGACGGCCTTGTCGAGGGACACGGTTTGGCCGCGATCGGCCAGGGAAAGTTGACGCATGTGGGCACCACGGATTTGCCAAGTACAGGCCTCCGTTTTGCCCAATCAGGTGCTTCCGCGTCAGGAAAGTCTGACGAGATCGCCACGAATTCGCGACGACAGCGTCACGAAGAAATTACGAAGGCCCATTGTCGTTGAAGATCAACAACTTGCTGAAGGCAGGGAACAGCGACGGCGCCGCCTTGGGCAGGTGCATGACGCCGATGTCCGCCCCGTCGGTGACCGCCAGGGCCAGATACAGGTCGTTTCCATCGGCGCTGGCGCTCAGGCCGTTGCCGGCACTGAGCCGCTGCGCATCCAGGCAGCGCTCCGGCTCCTCGTGATTGCCGCGCAGGCGCACCAGGGTGGTGGCGCAGGCATTGCTGGTACCGAGGTAATCCACGCCGCCCTGCCCGGCCACGGTCCAGGTCCGGTAGCGCCAGCGGCTGGGCCGGTCCTGGCTGATCTGCTGGACACTGGCCTGGTCCAGGGCCGGATCGATCGACCACAGCCCGCTGGCCGCCAACCGGGTGAACACCACCCGCCCGCCGCTGCGGTCGAAACGCGCCTGGGAGACGCCTTCCACGCTGGCCAGGCGCCGCCACGGCTGGCTGCTGCGGTCGAACAGGCTCAGGCGGGTGTGCTGGTCCGCGTCGCGCTCGAGCACCAGCAGCTGGTCCGGGTTCGCCCCGTACAGCACCTGCAGGGGTTGCTCGACCGGCACCGGAAGCAGCTGCAATCGCTCGTCGCGGGGCGCGATCTCATAGACCACCGCGTTGCCGTGATCATCGCGGCCCACCACCAGCACCTGGCGGCTGTCCTCCGACCAGTCCGGGGCCTGCCGCGCTTCCGGGCGCAGCCCCTCGATCGGCCGCAACGAATCGGGTCGCTGCAGGTCGGCCCACCACAGCGCGAAGCTGCCGGAGCGGTCGGAACTGAAGACCAGCTGGTGGCCATCGGGCGCCAGCATCGGCTGGGCGTCACGACCGCTGGAGGCAAACAGGCGCTCGCTGCCACCGGTCGCCGACATCCTGAACACGCCGAACTGGGCGCGCCGGTGCACGAAGGCGAGCATGTCGCCGCGGCGCGACACCGCCGGCCACTGCGCATCATCCAGGCCGGCATCACGCAAGGTGCGTCGTGCCACGTCCAGGTAGTACAGACGGGCTTCGCTGTCGACGCGGCGGCCGAACACGATGGTGCGGCCATCGCCGAGCCAGGCCCAGCCACGCAGCTCGGCCGATTCATTGGTCAGCTGTTCGGGCGTGCCGCCCGCAGCCGGCACGCGCCACAGATCGCCCAACTGCGGGTTGCGCACGAACACCAGCCAGCGGCCATCGGGCGAATAGCGCGGCGCATAGTCGAAATCGTCCTCGTCCACCGCGTAGTCGATCGCCCGCCACTGCCCGGTGGGCAGATCCAGCACACGGATGCCGCGATGGGCGTAGCGGCCTACCATGCTGCCGAACACCAGGCCACGGCCGTCCGGCGTCCAGTCGAAGCTCAGCAGTTCGGTGCCATCGCAGCGCGTGGCCTGGCGCAACGCGCCGCCGGTGGCACTGGCCACCAGCACCTGGCAGCTGCCGTTGGCACCAAAGCGTGCAAAGGCAATCTCGCGGCCATCCGGTGACCAGGTCGGGAAACGATCGTTGGCGCCTTCCGGCGGCGACAGCAGCTGGCGTGCCGGCGCGTTGCCCGAGGTCTGCACCTTGATCGCGTTGCCGCCCTTGCCGTCCTCGTTCGCGCCTTCATAGGCAACCTGCGAACCGTCCGGCGACAACGTGGGATAGGTCTCGAAACCGGCGGTCGCGGTGATCAGGCGATACGGGCGTTCGGGGCTGCCGATCACGCGGGTGCCATCTTCCACCGCCGCATCCACCGGCGAGCTCACCGGCGACGGACGCCGCACCAGCAGGACCGTCAGCACCAGCAACGCGAGCAGCATCGCCACGCCCAGTGCCAGCAGCAGGCGACGACGCCAGTAGCGCCAGCGACGGCGCGCCGCCGCATTCGCTGCCGGCTGCAGCACCGCCATGGGTTCATCAACGGCCAGCGCTTCGGGCGATGCCGCGTCCTCCGCACCTTCAGGCACGGCATCGGCCAGCACCTGCACCGGCACCAGCAATCGATAGCCGGTCTTGGCGATGGTTTCGATGTAGGTCTGGCCGTTGTCCTGGTCGGTGCTGAACGCCTTGCGCAGCTGCGTCACGGCCTGGGTCAGCACATCATTGGTCGGCAGCGTATCCGGCCACACTTCCGCGAACAGTTCTTCGCGGGTGACCACGCGACCCGGTTGCCGCAGCAGCACGCGCAGCACGCCCAGCGCTTTCGGCGTGAGCCGGCGCGGGCGACGCGCACCCACGACGTCAACCTCGCGCGAGGACAACGTCACGGTGCAATCGCCGATCCGTATGCGGTCGGCTTCAGGCGGCTGGGTTTCGCTGGTCATGTGTTGCTAAAGGTCTGAAACGGGCCACGGAGGCAACTGCCAATCGACACGATTCCGTCCGAGGCACAGCGAGAAGCCAGATTCCGCAAAAAGCATCGGCGCATACCGCAAAAAAAACGAAGCGCGCGAATATTAGCCTATGCAGGTTACCTCGCCTATGCGTGGTGGACATCAGGCCCTCTCTCGCCGACGCATTCACATAAGCAGCAACATCATTCGCGCCCCTTTGGGCGCGAAATTTTTATCTGGGGTTCATTTTCAGAGACGCCGGATCATGGTCAATCCGACCAGTCGCGAAACCACCAGAGCGACGTACATAACACCGGAAAACTGCTCCAGCATGACCAATGCGCGTGCCTGTGGATGCAGCGGAACGACGTCGCTGAGCCCCACCCCGGACAGCAAGCTGAAGCTCAGATAAAGCAGTTCCATCCAGCTGCGCTGCGGACCCTCTCCACTGCCCTGGAAACTGCCCGGATACCACTGCTGGCAGACCGCAAATGCGAACGCGAATCCCCACGCGAGCAACGTGAACGTAGCACCAACGGCAAACAGTTCATCGCGGGTGACCTTATGGTCCTGCAGCATGTAGGCGATCAGCGCGCCTGCCGTATAGAAATACAGCAGGCTTTCCAGCAGCTGCGCCGTGGTTCCGAGCGCGGGCCGGTCCAGCAGTGCCGCGGCAATGGAAAACACCACCGACGGGATCGCCAGCAGCAGCGCCAGCCACGTTCCCAATGGGCTGCGCTGCACCACCCACAGCGCAAGCCCCAGCACCGCCATGCCGAACACACCCAACGCGGCGCGCCCGCCTGCGGTGTCATCCAGTGCCGGATACAACATCACCGCGATCAGTTGTGCGCCCAGCAGCCAGGCCGACGGATGACGGCGGGCGATGGCCAGCCAGCGGGTGGTGATGGCAACGGGCATGGCGTGCTTCCCTGTGTGGTGGCGCGAGGATAGCCGGTGCAGCGTGGATGCGTGGTGGTAGCGCCGGGCGCTACCGCTGCCACCCCGCTTCGGCATGGTCACGCACATCCTGGGTGATTTTCATCGAACAGAAGTTCGGACCGCACATCGAACAGAAGTGCGCCTGCTTGTGCGCATCCTTCGGCAGCGTCTCGTCATGGAACGCCTTGGCTTTTTCCGGATCCAGCCCGAGGTGGAACTGGTCTTCCCAGCGGAACTCGAAGCGCGCCTTGCTCAACGCGTTGTCGCGCACCTGCGCACCCGGATGGCCCTTGGCCAGGTCTGCCGCGTGCGCGGCGATGCGGTAGGCCATGATGCCGTCGCGCACATCCTGCCGGTTGGGCAGGCCCAGGTGTTCCTTCGGCGTGACGTAGCAGAGCATGGCCGTACCGAACCAGCCGATCATTGCCGCGCCGATGGCACTGGTGATGTGGTCGTAGCCCGGTGCGATGTCGGTGGTCAGCGGCCCCAGCGTGTAGAACGGCGCTTCGCCACATTCGTGCAGCTGCTTGTCCATGTTTTCCTTGATCAGCTGCATCGGCACGTGGCCGGGCCCTTCGATCATGGTCTGCACGTCATGCTGCCAGGCGATCTTCGTCAGTTCGCCCAGCGTTTCCAGCTCACCGAACTGCGCCGCGTCGTTGGCATCGGCGATGCAGCCCGGGCGCAGGCCATCCCCCAGCGAGAAGGTCACGTCGTAGGCCTTCATGATTTCGCAGATGTCTTCGAAATGCGTGTAGAGGAAGTTCTCCTTGCGGTGTGCCAGGCACCACTTGGCCATGATCGAGCCGCCACGGCTGACGATGCCGGTGACACGCTTTGCGGTAAGCGGCACATAGCGCTGCAGCACGCCGGCATGGATGGTGAAGTAGTCCACGCCCTGCTCGGCCTGTTCGATCAGCGTGTCGCGGAAGATTTCCCAGGTCAGCGCTTCGGCGCGGCCGTCGACCTTCTCCAGCGCCTGGTAGATCGGCACGGTGCCGATCGCCACCGGCGAGTTGCGGATGATCCACTCGCGCGTTTCGTGGATGTGCTTGCCGGTGGACAGGTCCATCACGGTGTCGCCGCCCCAGCGGATGGCCCACACAAGTTTCTCCACTTCCTCGGCAATGCCCGAGGACACCGCGCTGTTGCCAATGTTGGCGTTGATCTTGGTGAGGAAGTTGCGGCCGATGATCATCGGCTCGCTTTCCGGATGGTTGATGTTGTTGGGCAGCACCGCGCGCCCGCGGGCGATTTCATCGCGCACGAATTCGGGGGTGATGATGTTCTGGATGGCGGCGCCGAACGACTGCCCCGGATGCTGCTGCAGCAGCGCCGCATCGCGGATCGCCTCGAGCCGCTGGTTCTCGCGGATGGCGACGAATTCCATTTCCGGCGTGATGATGCCGCGCCGTGCGTAATGCATCTGGGTGACGTTGGCACCGGCACGCGCGCGCCGTGGCAGGCTGCGCGCGGGGAAACGCACGGGGTCGAGCTTCGCATCGTGTTCGCGGTCGCGACCGAACGCCGAGCTCAGGCCATCGAGCTGTTCGGTGTCGCCGCGCTCCTCGACCCAGCCGCGGCGCAGCGCCGGCAAACCTGCGGAGAGATCGATCCGCGCCTCCGGGTCGGTGTAGGGGCCAGAGGTGTCGTACACCGTGACCGGCGCGTTCTCGCCGCCGCCGAACAGCGCGGGCGTGCGGGACAGCACGATTTCGCGCATCGGAACGCGTACATCGGGGCGCGTACCCGGCACATGGATCTTGCGCGAACCTGCAATCGGCTGGGTCACCGATTCGGAGAGTTGCTGGGCCTGCTGCTGCAGGGCGGAGAGCTGTGCGTTCATCGGGCATCGTCCAGGAAAGGTCAGGGACGAAGCGGCGGCGCACTGCGCACCGCGCCCGGACGGTCCTTGGGCGGACTCCGTGCACGGCAGCACTGCAAAGCTTCCCTACGCCGGTATGAGCCGGATCAGGTTCCAAGGGACTATCTCAACCGCGACCACCAGGCCGCGGTACCCCCGCTTCTTGCCGCACATTAGAGCACGAAGGTGTGGGGACAGGGGTCAGAGCCCGTTGCTGGGCAACGGGATCCGACCCACCGTTAACGGAACGATGACATTCCGTTCAGTAACGTGATGCGGTGCCGCATGCGTGGCCCGCGCTGCAAGCTCTGGCTCGCTCCCCTCAATCCCTTGATCGGAGAAGCTCCTTCATGGTGTTTCGCGTTTCCATCGCACTGGTCCTGCTGCTTGTGCTGCTCGCCGGTGTCGCACCTGGCCCCTTCAACAGCGTCGTGCAGAGCATCCTCGGCGAACTCATCCGCGGCATCGGGTGGCTCTACCTGCTGGTCGTGTTCCTCGCCTTGGTCTTCCTGATGTACCTGGCGTTCGGTCGCTTCGGCAACCTGCGCATCGGCGGCGAAGATGCCGAACCCGAGTTCTCGCGTGCCAGCTGGATGTCGATGCTGTTCGCCGCCGGCATGGGCATCGGCCTGGTGTTCTGGGGCGCGGCCGAACCCATCTCGCATTTCAGCAAGCCACCGGAAGGCATCGCCCCGCAGAGCATGGACGCCGCGCGCGCTTCGATGCGGTACGCGTTCTTCCACTGGGGCCTGCACCCGTGGGCGATCTACGCACTGATCGGCCTGGCGATGGCCTGGTTCCAGTTCAACCGCAACGGACGTGGCCTGGTCAGTGACATGCTGCAGCCGATCATCGGCCGCCACCATCGCGGCTGGATCGGCAAGGTGGTGAACGTCGCCGCCGTCGTCGCCACCGCCATTGGCGTCGCCACCACGCTGGGCTTCGGCACCATCCAGATCGCTGCCGGCGTGCAGCGCATCTTCGGGCTGCATGCGGGCGTGCCACTGCAGCTGACCATCATCGCGGTGGCCTTCGTGCTGTACATGGCGTCCACGCTCAGTGGCGTGGACAAGGGCATCAAATGGCTGTCCAACTTCAACCTGGCGCTGGCGGCGCTGCTGCTGGCCCTGGTGCTGGTGCTCGGCCCCACCGGTGCGATCTTCAATACCTTCACCACCACGCTGGGCTCCTACCTCAACCAGCTGGTGACGATGAGCCTGCGCATGTCGCCGTTCTCGTCGAGCACGTGGGTGGCCGACTGGACGATCTTCTACTGGGCGTGGTGGATCTCCTGGGCGCCCTTCGTCGGTTCGTTCATCGCCCGCATCTCGCGCGGTCGCAGCGTGCGCGAGTTCGTGGTGGGCGTGGTGCTGGCACCGACGCTGCTGGGCTTCTTCTGGTTCTCGGTATTCGGCGGCACGGCCATCTGGTCGCAGATCTTCGGCCACGCCGATCTGGTGCAGGCGCTGGGCAATGGCTACGAGACGGTGCTGTTCACCCTGTTTGACAGCATGCCGATGCCGTTGCTGCTGTCGTGCATCGCGCTGGTGCTGCTGATGATCTTCTTCGTGACCTCGGCCGATTCGGCGGTGCTGGTGCTGGCGAGCATGTCGACCGACGAGGCGGGCGATCCGCCGCTGAAGCGCAAGCTGGCCTGGGGCGTGGGCATCGCGCTGATAGCCGGTGCGCTGCTGCTGGCCGGCGGCCTGGATGCGCTGCAGGGGATGATCACGATCGCGGCATTGCCGTTCGCGCTGTTGATGGTGCTGGTGATGGTGTCGCTGTACCGGGTGCTGGACCAGGAGTACACGCGGGAGCGGCGGCAGGCGCAGCGGCAGCGGCACATGATCGATGCGTGGATTGCGCGGGAGATGGCGGCGCAGGAGGAGACGCAGGCGGAGGCGGCGCGGGCGCACGATCAGGATTAAGTGTGTTTTTGCAGGGCTTGCAGCCCTGCACCTGCTCAATGCAACGGCAACGGCAACGGCAACGGCCACAGCAGAAGCGGCTCTGGGTTGCTGCTGGTTGGGCGGGGGCGGGGGGGGTGGGGGGGGGGCCGCCCCGCCAACCCCAGCAGCGGGGGGGGGGGGGGCCCCCCAACCCCCCCCCCCCCCCCGGCCCAATCACATAACCAGGCATCACTGAAACCACCACCACCGCAGAGGGGGCTCAGCCCGTTGGCCGGGAAACTCAGTACCCCGCCGCCTGCCCATCCTTGCGACTCTCGGAAGCCCCGTAGTAAACCCCGCTCTCTGGATCACGCATGATCGCCTGGTAGCCACCATACGGGCCGTCGGCGAACACGATGCGATGTCCCTTGCGCATCAGCGCGCGCACCGTCTCGTACGGGAAGCCGGTTTCCAGATTCACTTCACCGCCATCGCTCATCGCCGTCGCCTGGCCGGTCGGTTCGGTCGAGCCCTCGTGCTGGATGCGCGGTGCATCACCGGCTTCCTGCAGGTTCATACCGAAGTCCACCAGGTTCATCACGATCTGCGCGTGGCCCTGCGGCTGCATCGCGCCGCCCATCACGCCGAAGCTGGCGTACGGCTTGCCGTCCTTGGTGATGAAGCCCGGGATGATGGTCTGGAACGGGCGCTTGCCCGGTGCGTAGCCATTGGGATGGTTCTTCTGCAGCACGAACATCTCGCCGCGGTCCTGCAGGATGAAGCCCAGCCCCGGGGGTGCCATGCCGCTGCCCATGCCGCGGTAGTTGGACTGGATCAGCGACACCATCATGCCGTCGGCGTCGGCCACGGTCATGTAGATCGTGTCGCCCTCCTCCAGCTGCTTCGGCGTGCCCGGCTGCACTTCCTTCAGTGCCTTGTCCATCGAGATCAACGCGCGGCGCTGGGCGGCGTAGTCCTTGGAAATCAGCTTCTGTACCGGGGCCGGCTGGAAGGCCATGTCGGCGTAGAAGCGCGCGCGGTCGGCGAAGGCCAGCTTCTTCGCTTCGACGAACAGGTGCACGTGCTCGGGCGAGCCGAATGGGATCTTCGAGAAGTCGTAGCCTTCCAGCACGTTGAGGATCTGCAGCGCGGCGATGCCCTGGCTGTTCGGCGGCAGTTCCCACACGTCGTAGCCGCGGTAGTTGCTGCTGACCGGTTCGACCCACTCGCCGTGGTGGTCGGCCATGTCCTGGTAGCTCAGGTAGCCGCCATTGGCCTTGAAGTAGTCGCCGATGGTGTGGGCGATGGCGCCCTTGTAGAAGGCATCGCGTCCGCCGTCGGCGATCTGCTGCAGGGTGCTGGCCAGGTTCGGGTTCTTCCACATCTCGCCCTTGCGCGGGGCGTGGCCGTTGATCGTGAACTGTTCGCTGAAGCCGGGGTACTTGGACAGCTTCGGCACCGAGCGGTCCCAGTAATAGGCGATGACCTCGGCGACCGGATGGCCCTCGCGGGCGTAGCGGATGGCCGGGGCCAGGTTGTCGGCCATCGGCTTGCGGCCGAAGCGCTCGTGCAGGGCGAACCAGCCGTCGACCGCGCCGGGCACCGAGACCGGCAGCGGGCCGGTGGCCGGAATGTCCTTCAGGCCGCGGCGCTGGAACTCGGCCAGGGTCAGCGACTTCGGCGAGCGGCCCGAGCCGTTGTAGCCGTACAGCTTCTGGGTCTTGGGGTCCCAGACGATGGCGAATAGGTCGCCGCCCACGCCGTTGCCGGTCGGCTCCATCAGGCCGAGGGTGGCGTTGGCAGCGATGGCGGCGTCGACCGCCGAGCCGCCGGCCTTCATCACGTCCAGCGCGACCTGGGTGGCCAGCGGCTGCGAGGTGGCGGCCATGGCATGCGGGGCGATGACCTCCGAGCGGGTGGCGAAGGTATGGCCGGTGATGCGGTCGGCGGCGAAGGACAGCGCGGGCATCGCGGCCAGTACGGCGGCGGCCAGCAGGGAACGGGCAAGGCGTCGGGACACGGTCGGGTTCCGGGGAAAGGGTGGTGCCCCGATCTTCGCCGCTGTGGCCTTCACGCGGTATCGGGCAGAGGTCATGGAAGGCGCTGGCAATCCGCCGGGGGGGGGGGCCGGGCGGCCGGCGGCGGGGGGGGGGGGGGCGGGGGGGGCGGGCGGGGCGGGCCGCCGCGCCGCCCGCCGCCGCCCGGCCCGTGTGTGGGTGGGGGGGGGGGGGGCCCGCGGGCCCCGCGGGGGGGGGGGCGCCCGCCCCGCCGGGGCCGCCGGCGGGGCCGCCCCCCGCCGCTACCGATGCGCCCGCAGGTCGATGCGTTCTTCGATGGCGTGATGGTGAATGCCGAAGACCCG